>JALOLR010000006.1 GCA_025455885.1 Acidimicrobiales bacterium | reverse complement strand
ACCGGCTCGACCATCGCCCGGTTGTACCAACTCCGGTCGAACAGGACCATCTCCCCGCCGTGGGGGAACTGGGCGACGTAGCGCTGGAAGTACCACTGGGTGCGCTGCTCCTCGGTGGGCTTGCCGAGGGCCACGACCCGGTAGTGCTTCTCGTTCATGTACCGGGTGACCCGCCTGATGGTCCCACCCTTGCCGGCCGCGTCGCGCCCCTCGAAGAGCACGATCATCCGTCGCTGGTGCTGCTCGAGGTGCACCTGCAGCTTCAAGAGCTCGGCCTGGTAGGGCTTGAGCTCCTCCTCGAGGAGGTAGCGCCGGACCGCCTTGCGCTTCTGCGCCGGGGTGGGCCCGGCCGTGGTGGTGTCGTCGCCGGGCACGCCCGCCTCCTGGTCGTCTGCCCCGCACGATATTCCCCCCGCCCGCGCCGGGCCGACTGCACCCGGGCGAACTGACCGAAGACCCTGTGCGAGCGCACGACCCCGACGGATGGTGGACACGAGAGCGACGCCTCGAGAAGGGCAGTGCCATGAGCACTCTTCCTCCCCCACCCCCCGGCGGTCCGGGTTCGCCCCCTCCGCCCCCCACCCCCCCGGCGGGCGGCTGGTCCCCCCCGCCGGTCCCCCCGGGTCCCCCGCAGGCGCCGCCACCGGGCTGGGGAGGCGGCCCACCCCAGCCGCCCGGCGGGTGGCAGCCCCCGCCGGCGACGCCGCCCCCGGCGCGCCGCTCGCCGGTGCTGCTGATCATCGTCGCCGTCGTCGCGGTGATGGCCCTCGTCACCAGCGCCGTCGTGGCCTTCGTCGTCCTGGACGACGACGAGACCGCATCCGGGGAGATCTTCCTCGAGGAGGCGGGGAGCACGGGCCAGGACCCGTTCGGGTCCCTCCCCGGCCCCGTGATCCCGGTCTCGGCGACCACCCCCGCCCCCCAGGCCACGACCGCACCGGCCACCGTCGCCACCCGCACGGTCAACGGCGGCGAGCGCGGCCTGTACGGCGGGTCGCTCGACGGTGGTCGCTGCGACCCGGAGGGCCAGATCGCCTTCCTCGCCGCGAACCCGTCGCTGGCATCGGCGTTCGTCAACGCCCTCAACCGTGACCCCGCCCTGCGCTGGAGCGGAGGGACGACGGTGAGCACCGCCCAGCTGCCCCAGTACATCCGCGAGCTCACCTCGGTCACGCTGGCCAACGACACCCGCGTCACGAACTACGGGTACCGCAACGGCCGGGCCACCCCGCGCCAGGCCGTCCTGCAGGCCGGCACGGCGGTCATGGTCGACCGCTACGGCGTCCCGCGGATCAAGTGCAACTGCGGGAACCCGCTCACCCCGCCCCAGGCCGTGTCGACGACGCCTGTCTACACCGGCACCCGCTGGCCCGGGTTCAATCCCGCCACGATCGTGGTGGTCAACCAGTCGACCGTGCAGATCGACGTCTTCGTTCTGGTGAACCTCACGGGCACGGGGACCATCGAACGGACCCCGGGCTCGGAGGGGACCGACGTCCCAGTCGGCGCGGAGCCGCCCACCACGACCCCGCCGGCCACGACACCTCCGGCCACGGCCCCGCCGGCGACCGCACCCCCGGCGACCGCACCGCCCGTGACGCCCGTGCCGCTCGGGACGGGTGACGTGCGGGTCACGCTCACGTGGACCGGTGACTGCGACCTCGACCTGCACGTCATCGACCCGACGGGGTTCGAGATCTCCTATGGGGATCCCACCTCCCCCTCGGGCGGACAGCTCGACGTCGACGACATCCCCGACGCCGGCGAGACGGGCACCCACGTGGAGAACGTCTTCTGGCCGGCGGGCGCCGCGCCACGCGGCACCTACACCGCCTTCGTCCGCAACCTGGGCGGGTACTCGTCGTCGGCGTGCGACTACTCCCTCCAGGTCTTCGTGAACGGCGTCCCCGCCGGCGGCAGCTCGGGGAGCCTCGGCGACACCGACTCCCCGGAGACGGTCTTCACCTTCTAGAGGTCGGGCCGGCGCAGGTCAGGGCCCTGCCCGCGGGACCGGGCCGAACCGGCGCCGAACGAGCGTTAGAGTTGGCGCACGTCACCGTCCCGACCGCCAGCGCCCCGGCCCGGTCGGCTCACAGGGGGAACCATGCGTACCGTCGTACCCGAGGGAATCGACCTGCTCGACCTCGACCGCTTCCGCCGGCTCGAGCACCACGAGATGTTCACCAGGCTCCGCGCCGAGGCCCCCGTCGCCTGGCAGGACCACAACCTCCCCGGCGCGGCCGGGTTCTGGAACGTGGCGAGCCACAAGGATCTCGTCACGGTCAACCGCGACACCGGCCTCTACTCCTCCGAGATCGGGGGCATCTCGATCCTCACCCCCGACGAGTACGAGACCAGCTCGGGCACCGACCCCCGCGGGCTGATGATGCTCTACATGGACCCGCCCAAGCACACCCGCTACCGGTTGCTGGTCAACAAGGGGTTCACCCCCCGCATGATCGGCCTGATCGAGAAGTACCTCGAGCACCGGGCGATCCTCATCGTCGACAACATCATCGAGCGGGGGTCCTGCGACTTCGTCGTCGACCTCGCCTCCGAGCTGCCGCTCCAGGCCATCGCCGAGATCATGGGAGTGCCCCAGGAGGACCGCAAGCTCCTCTTCGACTGGTCGAACCGCATGATCGGCATCGACGACCCCGAGTACGCCGGGGAGGACGGCGCCGCCGCCTCCGGCGAGCTGTTCATGTACGTCAACGAGCTCGGCAAGCAGCGCAAGAGCGATCCCCGTGACGACATCGTCACGAAGCTCCTGAACGCCGAGATCGAGGGCGAGAAGCTCTCCGAGCTCGAGTTCGACATGTTCATGATGCTGCTCACCGTGGCCGGCAACGAGACCACCCGGAACACCACGTCGTGGGGCATGTGGGCGCTCATGCAGAACCCCGAGCAGTACGCCGCCCTGCGCGACGACATGGACGGCAAGCTCGACAACGCCATCGAGGAGATCCTGCGCTGGGCCACGCCCGTGTACCACTTCCGGCGCACCGCCACCGCCGACACCGAGCTCGGCGGCCAGGAGATCGCCGAGGGCGACAAGGTCGTGATCTGGCACATCTCCGCCGACCGCGACGAGGCCGTCTTCGACGACCCGTTCCGCTTCGACATCGAGCGCTCCAACGCCTCGGAGCACATCGCCTTCGGCGGCGGCGGCCAGCACTTCTGCCTCGGCGCCAACCTGGCCCGCATGGAGCTCAAGCTCATCTTCCGAGAGATCCTCGAGCGCATCCCCGACATGGCCCTCGCCGGCGACGTCGACATGCTCCGCTCGAACTTCATCGGCGGCGTGAAGCACATGCCGGTCACCTACACCGCCGGCGCCCGCCGCAACCCGGCCCCGCTCGCCACGGTCTGACCCGTCCGCCGGTCGGCGGCGCCCGTCAACCGGCGGGGGCCGCCGACGCGGCGCGGGTGCGCACGAAGCCCCGGTAGCCGTCGGCCACCACCCCGTCACAGATCTGGCGGTACCCGGCCACCCCACCCAGGTAGGGCATGAACACCCGGGGCTTGCCGGGAACGTTGGCACCCAGGTACCAGGAGTTCCCCTCGCCGAAGAGCGTGTAGGACGCCAGCTCGTTCACGTGGTCGACCCACTCGTCCTGGGCCGGGCGGTCGGCTTCGATGGTCGCCCAGCCGTCGGTGTCCATCGCGGCGATGCAATCGGCGACCCATTCCACGTGCTGCTCGATCGACACGAGCATGTTGGTGAGCACCGAGGGCGACCCGGGCCCGGTGATCATGAACAGGTTCGGGAACCCGGCCGTGGCCAGGCCCAGGTAGGTGCGGGGGCCGGCCACCCAGGCGTCGCGCAACGTCTGCCCACCGACGCCGCGGATGTCGGGCGCCAGCAGCGCGCCGGTCATGGCGTCAAAGCCGGTGGCGAACACCAGGGCGTCGAGGTCGTGGTCGCCCGCCGTCGTGCGCACGCCCGTCGGGATGATGGCCTCGATCGGGGTCTCCTGGAGGTCGACGAGCGTGACGTTCGGCCGGTTGTAGGTGGCGTAGTACCCGGTGTCGAGGCAGACCCGCTTGGCCCCGAAGGGATAGGTGCTCGGCGTGAGCTTCGCGGCCACCTCGGGATCGTCGACGATCTCGGCGATGCGACGCCGGGTGTAGTCGACGGCCATGGCGTTGGACTCGCGGTCCAGCATCAGGTCGTCGAACGAACCGAGGAGCCCGAAGAGCAGCCCCGACTCCCAGCCCGCCCGGAAGCCCTCCTCCCGGGTCGCCTCGTCGACCTGGCTTGCCGACGCGGTCGGTTCGGGCACCACCACGCCTCCCCGCGTGAGCGTGCGCAGCGTCTCGCGGTGGGCTCGGTAGTGGGCCTTGCGCTCGGCCACGAAGGCCGGGTCCAGGGGAGCGTTCTTGGCCGGGACGGCGAAGTTGGGGGTGCGCTGGAAGACCGTCAGGTGCGCGGCCTGCTCGGCGATGGGCGGGATGCACTGGATGCCCGACGAGCCCGTCCCGATCACGCCCACCCGCTGTCCGGCGAAGTCGACGCCCTCGTGGGGCCAGTGGCCGGTGTGGTAGGTCGACCCCGCGAAGCTGTCGATGCCGTCGATCTCGGGGAGCTTGGCCGCCGAGAGACAGCCCACGGCCATGATCAGGAACCGGGTCACGTAGCTGTCGCCCCGGTCGGTGGCCACAGACCATCGGGCGGCGTCGCCGTGCCACGTCGCGGCCGTCACGCGTGTCTCGAAGCGGATGTCACGACGCAGGTTGAAGCGGTCGGCGACGTGCTCGGCGTAGGCCAGGATCTCGGGCTGGGTGGCGTAGCGCTCGGTCCAGTCCCACTCCTGTTCGAGCTCCGGGGAGAACGAGTAGGAGTAGTCCATCGACTCGATGTCGCAGCGGGCACCGGGATAACGGTTCCACCACCAGGTGCCACCAACGTCGCCGGCCGCCTCGACGACCTGCACCCGCAGCCCCTGGCCGCGCAGGCGGTGCAGCAGGTACATCCCCGCGAAGCCCGCTCCGACCACCACCACGTCGACGTCGATCGGCTCCTGGGCCATGTCGTCCTCCCCCTGGTCGGCCCCATCTTCCCTTCTCCCCGCCGGCGCCGGCAACGACGCCCGGAAAGACGCAGACCACTTCCTGTAACAGCGCTACCCGCCCGCCGAGGGGATCCTCTAGGGTGACGCCAGACACGTCTCGGGAGGCACCCATGTACGACCTGAAGATCACCGGCGGCACCATCGTCGACGGCACCGGCGCAGAGCGCTTCGTCGGCGACGTCGCCGTGAAGGACGGCCGGATCGTGGCCGTGCAGCGGGGCGGCGGCCTCACCGGCGACGCCGTCGAGACCATCGACGCCACCGGCCGGATCGTGGCCCCCGGCTTCGTCGACATCCACACCCACTACGACGGCCAGGTCACCTGGGACGACCTGCTCGAGCCGTCGAGCGCCCACGGCGTCACCACCTTGGTCAGCGGCAACTGCGGCGTGGGCTTCGCGCCCGTGCACCCCGGCGGCGAGACCGAGCTGATCGAGCTCATGGAGGGCGTCGAGGACATCCCGGGCACCGCGCTGCACGCCGGGATGACCTGGGGCTGGGAGAGCTTCCCGGGCTACCTCGACAAGCTCGAGAGCCGCGAGCTGGCCGTCGACTTCGGCGTGCAGATCGCCCACGGCAGCGTGCGCACCTACGTGATGGGCGACCGTGGCTCGCGCAACGAGCCGGCCTCCCCCGAGGACATCGACCTGATGGCCAAGCACGTCACCGAGGCCATCGAGGCCGGGGCGCTCGGCTTCTCCACCTCGCGCACCCTCGGCCACCGGGCCATGAACGGCGAGCCCGTCCCCGGCACCTTCGCCGCCGAGGACGAGCTGTTCGGCCTCGGCCGGGCCATGGCCGCGGGCGGCCAGTCCGTGTTCGAGCTCGCGCCAATGGGCGCCGCCGGCGAGGACCTCGTGGCCCCCAAGACCGAGGTCGAGTGGATGCGCCGCCTCGCCGCCGAGATCGACCGGCCCGTGTCCTTCGCCCTCATCCAGGTCGACCCGGCGCCCGAGCTGTGGCGCGAGATCATGTCCGAATCGATGGCCGCCCACGAGGCCGGCTCGCCCATCTACCCGCAGGTGGCCGCCCGCCCGTTCGGCATGCTGTTGGGCTTCGCCGGCCACCACGCCTTTGCCAAGCGCCCCACCTACGTCGAGCTCGCCGCCCGGCTCGGCCCCGCCGAGCTCGCCGCCGAGCTGATGAAGCCCTCGGTGAAGGCCGCCATCCTCTCCGAGACCGACCTGCCCGCCGACCCGAACGTGCTGTTCGACGGGATGAACAAGCTCGCCCAGGGGATGCTGCCGCGCACCTACCCGCTCGGCTCGCCGGTCGACTACGAGCCCACGCCGGACCGCACCGTCGCGGCGCTCGCCGAGGCCCAGGGTCGGGACCCCTTCGAGGTCCTCTACGACCTGTACTGCGAGCACGACGCGACGGCGATGCTCATGGTGCCGTTCTTCAACTACAGCCACGGCAACCAGGACGCCGTCCGCGAGATGCTGCTCCACCCGGCCGGCGTGGCCGGCCTCTCCGACGGCGGCGCCCACTGCGGGCTGATCTGCGACGCCTCCTACCCCACCTACCTGCTGTCGTTCTGGGCCAAGGGCCGCACCCGCGGCGAGGGCCTGCCCCTCGAGTTCGTCGTCAAGAAGCAGTCCCACGACACCGCGACGCTCTTCGGGCTGAACGACCGGGGCGTGCTGGCCGAGGGCAAGAAGGCCGACATCAACGTGATCGACATGGATGCGATCGACGTCGGTCGGCCCTACATGGCCTACGACCTGCCCGCCGACGGCAAGCGGATGCTCCAGGGAGCGACGGGCTACACGCACACCATCGTGAGCGGTGTCGTCACCCGCCGCGACGGCGTCGACACCGGCGCCCGGCCCGGACGCCTGGTGCGCGGGGCCCGCTGAGCCGGCCCTCCCGGGCCAACCTAAGGTGCCGGGGCCGCCCGGCACACCCATCGAACGACCAAGGGGAACTCCATCCATGTCTGACGCGTCTCGTACCGCCATCGTCACGGGGGGCGGCACCGGCATCGGCGCCGCCTGCGCCCAGCGCCTCGCCGCCGACGGGGTGGCCGTCACGATCTGTGGCCGCACCGAGAGTCGGCTCACCGACGTGGTCGCCCGGATCGCCGCGACGGGCGCACCGGGCACGGTCCGCCACCAGGTCACCGACGTCACGGTCGAGGACGACGTCGCCGCGCTCGTGACCGGGCACATCGACGCCTTCGGGCGCCTCGACGGGTTCGTCGCCAACGCCGGCGGCGGCGGCGGGATGGGCCCGTACCACCTCCAGGACACCGACGAGTTCCTCCGCGTCCTGCACCTCAACGTCCTCGGCACCATGCTGTCGGTCAAGCACGCCGTACCCCACATGGTCGCCGCCGGAGGCGGTTCGTTCGTCGGCATGTCGTCACTGGCCGGGCACCGCACCCACGTGATGTTCGGCGCCTACACCGTGGCCAAGGCCGGCATCGAGGAGATGATGAAGAACGCCGCCGACGAGTACGGGGAGGTGAAGGTGCGCTTCAACGCCGTGCGCCCGGGGTTCATCTCCACCGAGATCATGGAGGGCATCCCCCGAGACGGAGAGGTGTACGACAGCTACATCGAGCAGACCCCGCTCGGCGACGTGGGCGAACCCGAGGACGTGGCGAACCTGGTGCGGTTCCTGCTCTCCGACGAGGCCCGCTGGATCACCGGCACGGCCATCAACTGCGACGGAGGCCACCACCTGCGTCGGGGCCCGCTCTTCACCTCGTTCATCGAGCCGGTCATCGGCCACGACGCCCTGGTCGCCAGGGGCCCGGTCCCCACCGGCGAGTGAGCCGGCCGTGAAGGTCGGGATCTACCTCGACCTGCGCAACCCCGAGCCGTGGGCGCGCCCGTGGCCCGACGTCTACGGCCGGGCCCTCGACCTCGCCGTCGAGGCCGAACGGCTCGGCGCCGACATGGTGTGGCTCTCCGAACACCACCTCTTCCCCGACGGCTACCTGCCCCAGCCGCTCACCATGGCCGCGGCCCTCGCCGCATGCACGACCCGCATCGGCATCGGCACCGCGGTCCTGCTGGCCGCGCTGCGACCGGCGATGCTGGTGGCCGAGGAGGTCGCGGTCGTCGACCAGATCTCCGGCGGACGCCTGGTCCTCGGTGTCGGGGCCGGGTACAGCGTCCCCGAGTACGAGGCCTACGGCGTCGACATCGGGCGCCGCTACGGCCTCACCGACGCCGCCGTCGCCGAGGTCCGCCGTCTGCTCGACGAGGGCGTCGTCACCCCGCCGGCGGCCCAGAACCCGTTCCCGATCTGGCTGGGCTACCAGGGCCCGCAGGGCGCCCGACGGGCGGGACGCCTCGGCGTGGGCCTGCTCAGCCTCGACCGCACGCTGCTCGAGCCCTACCGCGACGGCCTGCTCGAGTCCGGGCACGACCCGGCGACGGCGCGCACCGGCGGCGTGCTCGACATCGTGCTGGCCGACGACCCCGAGCAGGCGTTCGAGGCGATCCTCCCGCACTACGCGCACCAGCTCAACAGCTACCGCCACGCCGCCGTGGCCGGCACCGGCCGGCCGCTGCCGAAGACCGTCACCGTCGACAAGCTGAAGGGCGGCGCAGAGCGACGCCACGGCATCCCCGGGCTCCGGGTGATGACGCCGACCGACGCGGTCGCCGCGCTGCGCGACGCCACGGCCGGCGCCCCCGTCGAGCACGTGTACCTGTGGGCGAGCGTGGCGGGCATGCCCGACGAGCTCGTGGAGCGCCACGTCGAGCTGCTGTGCACCGAGGTGGCGCCGGCGCTGCGGGGCTGAACCGGGCCGGGCCGGCGGGTCCACCGGGGTGACGGCCCGAGGAGTGGCGGAGACCGTTCAGACCCGTTGTGGGAGGCCGACCCGCACGGTCGCAGCATCGGCGGCGACGGCGTGGACCGGTACGTCGTCCACCGGGTAGCCGGCGGCGCGGACCAGACCGGCGTCGACCTCGATCCCGTCGCAGCGGCGCAGCTCCCACGGCTCGTGTCGGACCGGTGCCCACAGCGAGCCGCGCCGCGACCACCAGGGTGGGGCGTACAAGGCGTAGCGCTCGGTGAGGAAGGTGTCGATGGCACCGAGCCCGGTGGCCGGCGCACCCACCTCTGCGGCGACCATGCCGGTAGTCCCGTCGGAACGCAGGATCGACCAGTGCCGCCGACCCATCCCTTCGTCGGCCGTCGCACTGATCCTGGCCGGCACGTAGGGCAACGACCACGCGAGGCGAGCCACCGCGGAGGCCAGTCGAGACGAGGCGTCCAACGAGTCGAACCACACCCCGGGGCCTCTCGGTCCGACGACGTAGGTCCGGACGTTGACCTCGCTGAAGTTCTCCGCCGTGACGACGGGAGGGAGGTCACGCCCCGCCAGCACCAGCCGGAGGCGACGCATCTCGAAGGGGACGAGACCCACCCATGCCCACCCGTCGAAGAGGTCCGGCCGTACGCCGGGAGGCAGGCGACGAGCCACCACCTCGGGCCGGACCGGCCAGTGGCACCAGACGATCGCACTCCAGCGCTGGCTCATCACCACGGGCCGGGGCATCGGGCCCCCGGCGGACGAGGCGCTTCGTCCCCGGGGAGGAGGGGCGGTCGCAGGATCGGTCACGATCGGCGGAACGGTCACGCACGGACGACTATTCCTCTCGAAAGAGCAGGCGGTGGCCCGACGCGGTCCTGACGTCGCTCAGCTCGTGCTCGGCTGATCCGTCGGGGGCAACAGGCCGAGGGCCCGGGCGATGTCCTGGGCCTCGTGGTAGCTGCCGTTCTCGGCCGCCTCGTCGTCGACGAGCCACGCGATGGCCTCCCCGACGATCGAGGGATCGACGCCTCGGCTGGCCACGTCGGAGAGCCCGGCGACGAGGAGGGTCCGCTCCGTCGCGACGTACCCGGGGTCGACCGTGTACGCCCGGATGCCGGCGTGGCCGTACTCGTTGGCGAGACGATCGGCGACCCGGTGGAAGCCGGCCTTCACTGCGGCGTACGTCAGCGCCGACCCGCCCTTCCCGATGGGTCGGCGCAGCTTGTAGCGCCCCGAACCCGACCCGATGTTCACCACCGTCCCCCCGCCCCGTTCGACCATGTGGGCCACGACCGGCTGCAACAGCAGCAGCTGGGCGGTGAGGTCCCCCCACACCTGGTTCACGATGTCGTCGGGGTCGGTCTCGAGGAACGGGCGAGGTCCCTGGGCCGACACGTAGATGGCGTTGTTCACCACGACGTCGAGGTGGCCGAGGCCCTCGACGGCGGCCCCTACGGCGGGCACCAGGGCGTCACGGTCGAGGAGGTCGAGGGGCACCGTGACGGCCCGTCGGCCGAGCGACTCGATCTCCGCGGCGGTCGACTCGAGGCTCCCCGGCAGCGTGACGGCCGGATCGGCGGTGCGCGCCGTGGGGTCGCCGTCGCGCACCGTCCGGGCGGTGATCGCGACGTCGAAGCCCGCGCTGGCGAACGCCAGCGCCGTGGCCCGCCCGATACCCCGACTGGCGCCGGTGACGAGTGCGGTGCGTACGGTCATGAGGTCCTCGTGGTCGATCGTCGGTCGCGGGCGGGCGCCCGGACGGCCACCGCCGGCCGCGGTCGCACCGGTGGGCCGTCGGTACGCTACGCGCCCATGGCGGCGACCAGGGTCCTGTGGGTGGCGTTCGACGCGTGTGACCCGGTGTTGGCCCGCCGGCTCGCCGACGACGGCGCCATGCCCCACCTGGCCCGGTTCCTCGGCGACGCCGCCGTCGCTCCGACGATCACCGATCCCGGCCTGTTCGTGGGGAGCGTCTGGGCGTCGATCGCCACCGCCCGCGAGCCCACCCGCCACGGCTTCCACTGCTGGGGGGTCTACGACTCGGACACCTACGCCTACCGGGAGACCTCGCCCCACGACATCGTCGGTACGCCGTTCTGGCAGCACCTGTCGAACGCGGGTCACCGCGTCGCGATCCTCGACGTACCGCACGCCGATGCGCACGTGCCCGTCCACGGCGTCGTCGTCTCCGAGTGGGGTTGCCACGACCGCCACTTCGGGCTCCGGTCCTATCCGCTCGATCTCGCCGACGAGCTGCTCGACGAGATCGGTCCCCACCCGGTCGGTTCGCTCGCTCCCCCCGCTCCCGACGAGCTCCAGTTCGCCCCCTGCGACCGGGCCCACAGCACGGGGGCGCGGCGCACACCTGCCGAGGAGGCCGCGCTCCTCGCCGACCTGCTGTCCGGCGTGGACAACAAGCGCGACCTCTCCCTTCGGGTGCTCGACCGGGGCGGCTGGGACGTGGTCATGACCGTGTTCGGCGAGTCGCACTGCGCAGGCCACCAGCTGTGGCACCTGGCCGACCCGTCCCACCCCCGCCACGACCCCCACACCGTCGAACGGGTCGGTGGCGACCCGATCCGTCAGCTCTACGGGCGCCTCGACGACGCCCTCGGCGAGCTCCTCGGCCGCACCGACGACTCGACGACGGTCGTCGTGCAGCTCTCCGACGGGATGAGCGCCCACCACGACGGCACCCACCTCCTCGCCCCACTCCTCGAACGGCTCCAGGACCTCCACGACGGGCTCACGCCGCCCCGTCTCCGGAGCCGGGTCGGGCGCGCCGCCCACGTCGTACCCGCCCGGCTGCGCCGGTCGGTCCTCACCGCCGCCGCCCCCGCCCTACGCCGGCGCATCGACGCGACACCCGGCGAGGCGCCGACGACCGCCGACCACGACCGCCCGCCCGGACCCGACCGGCTGTGGTGGTCCACCCCGAACAACACCGTCAGCGGCGCCGTCCGCCTCAACGTGGCCGGCCGGGAAGGCCAGGGCCGCATCGCCCCGGAGGCCTACCGGCCGGCGCTCGAGTGGCTCCGCGACGCGTTCCTCGACCTGGTCAACGTCGACACCGGGCGCCCGGCCGTCCGCGACGTCCTCTTCGCCGACGACCTCTACGACCGGCGCGGCGCCGACACCTTCCCCGACCTGTTCGTCGAGTGGGACCACGACGCCCCGATCGAACGTGTCTGGTCGCCCCTCACGGGGGTGGTCGCCCGCCCCTACGACCACTGGCGCACGGGTGACCACCGCCCCGGGGGGCTCGTCGCCGTGAAGGTCCCCGGCTCGGCGGTCCCCGCCCACGTCCCCCCCGTGCGGTCCATCGACCTCGCCCCCACCGTCAGCGCCGCCATCGGGGTCACCCTCCCCGAGGTCGACGGCCGCCCGCGTGCCGACCTCCTGGGTCCGCTCGCCTCCGCGGGCCCGGTGGCCGCACCAGCGTCGGCGGATCCGGCCAGGCCCTGGCGACCCACCCGCCGGGGCCTGCGGACCGGGCTCACCACCCTCGCCCGATCCGTCGAGGACCTGCGCGCCCGGCAGCGCCGAGTCGAACAGGAGACCGGCGCGACCGTCGCCGAGCTGGACGACGAGGTGACGCGGATCGGAGAGGTGAGCCGCCGGCTCGAGACCGAGAACCGGGCCCTCACCGACCGGCTCGACCGCGCCGAACGGCTTGCGTCGCTCTTCACGACCACGGCCTGGGTCCGCAACGCACCGCGGCCCGACGGCCCCCTGGTGTCGGTGGTGACCGCCACCTACAACCGGGCCGACCTGATCGTCGGGGCCATCGACTCGGTGCGGGCGCAGTCCTACGGCCGGTGGGAGATGGTGATCGTCGACGACGGCGGCGACGACCGCACCGACGCAGTGGTGGCCGCCTACGACGACCCGCGGCTGCGCTACCTGCGAGTGGAGCACCGCGGGTGCAACCCGGCCCGCAACGCCGGCCTCCGCGCCGCCACGGGCGCCATCGTCGCCCACCTCGACGACGACAACCGGTTCGACCCGGACTGGCTCAAGGCGGTCGTCCTGGCCTTCGGCGAGCACCCCGATCGGGTCGTCCTGTATGGCGCCCGGGTGATCGACGACATGGACCGCATCTGGGGCGGCGAACCCGGCGGCATGCCCGGCGTGCACTTCGAACCCTGGGACCGCGAGGTCCTCGAGGACCACAACTTCGTCGACATGAACGTCCTCGCCCACCGGGCCGACCCGGCCCTCAGGATCGAGGAGGACGCCAACCTGCTCGGCGACTGGGACCTGGTGCTCAAGCTCTCCGAGAAGGCGGCGCCCCTCGAGGTCCCCGTGATCGCCGCTTACTACACGACGACCGCACCGGGGCGCATGACCTACGACCTGCGCTCCGCGGAGCACGACCGCCAGTACCGGGTGGTGCGGGCCGGTGTCGAGCGGCGCAGAGGGGACGCACCCACGACGGGCTGAGGGCGCATCGGCGCGACCATGGAGTCATGGCGAGGTCGCGTGCCCGGGGAGGGCTCCTGTTCGGTGTCGGCGCCCTCGTCACGGCGATCGGCGTCGGGCTGCTGCCCCACCTGTTCGCCGGATCCGTGGCGATCGTGACGGTGCTCTCCATCGTGGCGGTCCTCGGCGGGGTGGCCCTGGTGATCCTCGGGACGCGGGCGATCCTGCGGGGCAGCGGTCGGTTCGTGAGGGTGGCGGGCATCGGCGGGGCGATCGTCATGGTGGCGGTCGTGACGTGGCTCGTCGCTCCGCCGGTCGCCGCCACGAACGTGCCGGCCACCGAGATCACCGCGACGCCGGCCGACGTCGGCCTGGACCACGAGGACCTGACCCTGACGACCTCCGACGGGGTGGACCTGGCCGCGTGGTTCGTACCGGGGACGAACGGTGCGGGCGTCGTGGTCGCCCACGGCGCCGGCTCGACCCGCTCCGACGTGCTCGAGCAGTCCGCCGCCCTCGCCGAGGCGGGCTACTCGGTCCTCCTCGTCGACGCCCGCGGCCACGGCGGGAGCGACGGCACGGCCATGGACTTCGGCTGGTACGGCGACGCCGACCTGGCCGCGGCCGTCGACCTCCTCGCCACGCGGGTCGACCCCGACCGCATCGGGGTCGTGGGGTTCTCGATGGGCGGCGAGGAGGCCATCGGCGCCGCCGCGGCCGACGGGCGGATCCGGGCGGTGGTGGCCGAGGGGGCGACCGGGCGCCAGGCCGATGACAAGGCCTGGTACTCGGAGGTGTACGGCTGGCGGGGCTGGCTGCAGGAGCAGCTCGAGAAGGTGCAGTTCGGCGTCGCCGACCTCCTGACCGACGCGTCGCCCCCCACCCCGCTGCGCGCCGCCGTGGAGGCGACGGACGCCCACGTGCTGTTGATCACCGCCGGGGGGGTCGAGGACGAGGGCCACGCCGCGTCCCGGATGCGCGACGCCGCCGCCGACCGGGTCACCGTCTGGGAGGTGGAGGGTGCCGGCCACACCGGCGGGTACGAGCGCGACGCCGACGAGTGGCGCCGCCGGGTGGTGGCCTTCCTCGACGACCAGCTGCGCTGATCGGGGTCAGGCCAGGCCGCTGAAGTCGATCTGCCCGGTGGTCATCGCCGCGCTGAACCCGGAGTCGACCAGCAGGTTGACCCCGCTGATGAACGCCGCGGCGTCGCTGCCCATGAACGCCAGCGGCGGGGCGATGTCGGCGGCCACGGCCATGCGCTGCTCGCCCTGTTGGGTGACGCTCCACTCGATGACCTTGTCACCCATCGTCTCCCGGAAGTCCTTCATGAGCGGGGTGTCCACCGGTGCCGGGCAGATGCTGTTGGTGCGCACGCCCTTCGCCATCGTGACCTTCGAGTTGCGCATGGTGAACACCTGCATGCACATCTTCGAGAAGGCGTAGACGTCGGCGACCACGTCGGGATGCTCGTCGCACCAGGTCAGGAAACGGTCCCAGTCGGCGATGTCGAGCAGCTCGTTGATCTGGTCGACCTGCGCCGGCCAACCGTTGCCGGCCATGGACGCGGTGTAGACGATCGTGCCGCCCGACGGGATCCGGTCGAGGAGGTTCTCGGCGAGGCGTCGGGAGGCGAGCACGTTCACCGCCATGCAGGTACGCACCCCGGCGTTGGCGGCCACCCCGGCGTTGGAGAAGAGGACGTCGATGCGGCCCTCGAGCCGCCCACAGGCGCCGTCGATGCTGGTCGGGTCGGACAGGTCGACCTCGACGAAGGCGTCGGCGGAGCCCTCGGGCCGCTTGATGTCGAGCACGGTGACGTGCTCGACATCAAGCTCGCGGAGCAGCTCCACGAGGGCCGCCCCGATGCCGGTGGCCCCACCGGTGACCACCACGCGCTTGCCCTCGTAGCTGAACAGGTTCGACACGGTCCGCATCCCCCGGGAGTCGTCGGCGACAGTGGCACCACGCTAGTGGCCGCCGCCCCGGCCCCCGCCCGGCGCACCGGCACGGCGAACGGCCCGTGAGAGGATCACCGGGTCGGCGAGGGGCCCGACGGACGAGGAGCGACGACGGTGGAGACGACACGCCTGGCGGGAGCCCTGGGCGCCGAGGTGACCGGGATCGACTTCACCCGGGAGCTCGACGACGCCGCGCTGGCCCACGTGCACCGGGCCCTGCTCGACCACCAGGTCCTGTTGCTGCGGGCCCCCGAGATGACGCCCGACCAGCACATGGCACTGGGCCGTCGGCTCGGCGAGATCGAGGTCCACGCCTTCTTCCCGAACCTCGGCACGGGGTACGAGCAGGTCAGCGTGCTCGACTCCGACGACGGGACCACGGCATCGATGTGGCACACCGACGAGACGTTCCTCGAGTTCCCCCCGATGGGCACGCTCACCCACGCCAAGGTGCTCCCCGCCGTGGGCGGCGACACGCTCTTCGCCAGCACCACGGCCGCCTACGAGGCGCTGTCGGTGCCCATGAAGCGCTACCTCGAGGGGCTCTCGGCCGTGCACGACCTGAGTCGGGTGACCGAGCTGCGTCTGAGGTTCGGGTCGGCGACGGTCGAGGAGTACGCGGCGGCGATCGCCGCCGACCGGCGCCACGTGCACCCCGTCGTGCGCACCCATCCCGAGACCGGAGCCAAGGGGCTGTTCGTCAACCCCACCTACACCCGCCACGTGGTGGGGCTGCCCCCCGACGAGAGCGACATGCTGCTCGGCCACCTCTTCCGCCACGTGACCAAGGAGCCCTTCACCTACCGCCACCGCTGGCAGGTCGGGGACCTCCTCGTCTGGGACAACCGGGCCACCATGCACATGGTCCTGGCCGACTTCGCCGGGCGGCGCCTCATGTACCGCGTGTCCGTGGTCGGTGCCCGGGGAGGTTGAGGCGCCGAGCCCCGGTGGGATCCGGCCACGGGCCGGCGGGGTACGGTCACGGAGCACGGACGAGGAGCCAGGGGGAGGACCATGACCTATCCGCTCGAGGTCGGCGGCGCCGACGACTACGCCGTCGAGGTGGGGAGCATGCTGCTCACGATGGTCGACCCGAACCCCGGGTTCGAGAAGGCCTACAACCGCTGGTACGAACGGGACCACTTCTACGCCGGTTGCATGACCGGACCCTGGCAGCTCGCCGGCAGCCGCTGGGTGGCGCCGCGCTCCCTCAAGGACCTGCGCTGGCCGGCCGGCGAGGAGACCATCGCCTCGCCGACCGACGCCGGGTCCTACGTGGCCATCTACTGGGTCGAGAAGGGACACCACGACGAGTGGGTGGCGTGGGGTCAGGAGCAGGTGGCCTGGCTGTACGGGAACGGCCGCGGCTTCTCCGAGCGGCGCCACACCCACACCGTGCTCTACGACCACGTGGGCAGCGACTACCGCGACGACGACCCCGTCCCCATGCTGGTGGCCCTCGATCACGGGTACGACGGCATCGTCCTCGTCTGGTTCGACGGACTCGACGGGCTCGAGGCGCCCGACCTCCTCGACCGCCTCCGCGCCGACGCCCTGCCGGCGCTCCTCGCCGGTTCGTCCATCGAGATCGTGTCGAGCTTCCGCCCCAACGCCGACCCCGCCAAGGACCAGCCCATGGACCTCGGCACCCCGGCCGGAGGCCCCGAGCGCCTCTGCCAGATCCTGTTCCTGCACGGCGACGTGACCGAGGCACTGGCCGGGGTGAGGGCCTACACCGACGCCGTCGAGGCCGCCGGCCTGGCCGAGACCCGCCTCGTGGCCCCCTTCCTGCGCACCGTGCTCGGCACCGACACCTACGCCGACGAGCTCTGGTAGCCCCGTGGACGCACCCGACCCCTTCGCCCCCGCCCAGCTCGGTCCCCTCACGCTGCGCAACCGCGTCGTCAAGGCCGCCACCTTCGAGGGCGTGGTCCCCGAGGCCCTGGTCACCGAGGAGCTGATCGACTTCCACCGACGCCCCGCTGCCGGCGGCGTGGCCATGACCACGGTCGCCTACCTCGCCGTCAGCCCCGAGGGTCGCACCCACGCCGAGTGCATCTGGCTGCGACCCGAGGCGGTGCCGGGGCTGGCCCGCCTCGCCGACGCCGTCCACGCCGAGGGCGCCAAAGTGTCCGCCCAGATCGGCCACGCCGGACCGGTGGCGAACGCCAAGAGCAACCGGGCGCCTGCACTGGCGCCCTCACGCTCGTTCAACCCCGTGTCGATGAAGGTCACCCGCGCCGTCACCGACGACGACATCACCCGGATCACCCTCGACTACGAGCGCGGCGCCCGCTACGTGGCCGCGGCCGGGTTCGACGCCATCGAGATCCACCTGGCCCACAACTACCTGCTCTCCTCGTTCCTGTCGCCGAGGGTCAACAAGCGCTCCGACCACTGGTCGGGCAGCCTCGAGAACCGGGCCCGCTTCGCACGCCAGGTGGTCCGGTCGGTGCGCGAGGCGGTGGGGCCGGCGATGGCGGTCACCGCCAAGGTCAGCCTCGACGACGGTGTGCCGGGCGGCTTCAAGGCGCCCGACAGCGCGGAGTTCGCGGCGATGCTCGAGGCGGACGGCCACCTCGACGCGCTCGAGCTGACCGGCGGGAGCTCGCTCGCCAACCCCATGTACCTGTTCCGGGGCGACGCCCCGCGCGAGGACTTCGCGAAGACGCTCCCCCCGGTCGCCCGGCTCGGCTTCAAGCTCGTCGGGGAGAAGATGATGCCCGCCTACCCGTTCGAGGAGGCCTACTTCCTCGACAAGGCGAAGGCCGTGCGGGCCCGGGTCGACATGCCCCTCATCCTGCTGGGGGGCATCAACACCCGGGCGACGATCGACCTCGCCATGTCCGAGGGCTTCCAGTTCGTGGCCATGGGTCGGGCGCTGCTGCGCGAGCCCGATCTCCTGCAGCGCATGCAGGCCGGCGAGACCGACGCCGGGAACTGCATCCACTGCAACCGCTGCATGCCGACCATCTACTCGGGGAGCCGCTGCGTGATCGACCACCCCGCACCGATCGTGGTGCCCCCCGCCCACTCCATCCGCTGACATGGCGGGGCCCGCGGCGCCGTTCCCCGTGGAGGAGGCCGTGCCCGCCGAGGCGCTGGGGTCGTGGGTGCACGACCACGTGGCCGGGGCGTCCGGGCCGGTGCGCATCGACCACCTCTCCGGCGGTTCGTCCAACCTCACGTTCCGGGTGCGCGACGACCTCAACGACTGGGTCCTGCGGCGCCCGCCGATGGGGCGGCTCCTCGCCACCGCCAACGACATGGGTCGCGAGTACACGGTGCAGGCCGCGCTGGCCGGCACCGACGTGCCCGTGGCCACCCCGGTGGCCCGGTGCGACGACCCGGGGGTGATCGGCGCGCCCTTCTACCTGATGGAACGCCTGGACGGCGTCGTGTACGACGACGCCGAGGCCGTCGACCACCTCAGCGAGGTGCAGGCCGCGGCGGCCACCGACGAGCTGGTCGACGTCCTCGCCCGACTCCACGCCGTCGACCCCGAGGCGGTCGGGCTCGGGGGGTTCGGCCGCCCGGCGGGCTTCCTCGAACGCCAGGTGGCGCGGTGGCGGACGCAGTGGGAGGCCTCCCGGCGTTGCGAGGTGCCGGCGATCGACGAGGTCCTCGATCGGCTGGCCCGGTCGCTGCCCCCGGAGGCGGGAGCGTCGATCGTCCACGGCGACTACAGCTTCAACAACACGATGTGGGACCGCGTCGAGCCGACCCGGATGATCGGGGTGCTCGACTGGGAGATGTCGACCCTGGGGGACCCGCTCACCGACCTGGGCATGGTCGTCATGTACTGGGGCGACATGGGGGCGCTGCTGTGGCGCCAGCGCGTGCCCCAGCCCCACCGCCTCAACCCCGGCTTCCCGTCCGGCGACCACCTCGTCGACCGCTACGCCGCCGTGAGCGGACGCGACGTCGACCACATCGACGTCTACTGCGTGCTGGCTGCGGTGAAGATCGCCGTGATCGTGGCGGGCAACCAGGCCCGGATCGCCGCCACCGACCCCGACCGGGCGGCGGGCATCCAGCCCACCGTCGACGCACTGGCCCAGCTGGCCCTCGAGCGGGCGGCGGCCTCGTCGGTGCCGACGCTGCGTCGCTGAACGCCGGTCCTCGGTCCGTAGGATCGCCGCATGGCCATCGACGACGAGCTGCTCAACCGCGTGACGTGGAAGATCCCCAACGCCCTGGCCCTGGTCGGCTCACGGGCCGGGGACGAGCGCAACGCCATGACCACGAGCTGGATCACCCAGCTCTCGATGGAGCCGGTGCTGATCGGCGTCGGTGTCGACAACAGCGCGGTCACCCACCGCCTCATCAGCTCTGGCGGCTCGTTCACGGTCAACCTTTGGGACGCCGAGGACACGCGCGTGTTCGTGAAGTTCTCGAAGCCCGCCACGGCCGACGGCGACACGCTCAACGGTCGTCCCGTCCGCACCGCGGCGACGGGTGCGCCGGTCTTCGACGAGGCGATTGCGTGGATGGACTGCGAGCTGCGCCACACCCTCGACCTCGGCAGCCACACGTTGTTCGTCGGCGAGGTGGTCGACGCCTCGATCCGCGATGACGAGGCCCGGCCGGCCTCGATGAGCGACACCCGCATGAAGTACGGCGGAGTGAAGCGCCACTGAGCGCCGGCACGGACCGACGGGGCGACACCGTCGGCCGTCGGCCGCGGTTGCGAGCGACCACAACCGTGACCGCTCCGCGCGCCGGCCAAGCCACGGACGGTCGTGATCTTCTCCAATGATTTTCTAGGTTTTCATGTTGTTGTTCGTACATGTGTTTGATAGTGTGGAGGTATGGTCAGAGGGATCAAGCGACGCCAACTGAGCGAGGCGATCGACGGGGTGGATCCGCAGTCGAACTCGGTCGTGGTCGCGGAGTTGCTGGCGGCGCGACAACGGCTCGAGGCCAAGGTCTGCGAGGCACTGTCGGGGTTCCTGGCCCGGGGCTTGCACCAGGTCGAGGGGTGGTCGTCGCCCGTCGGCTGGTTGAAGGCGCACGGCCTGTCCGATCCGGACGCGAAGCGTTTGGCGGTGCGGGCCGCCCGCCTGGCGGCGTGGCCGGAGCTGGCCCGGCGGTGGTTCGACGGCGAACTGTCGGCCCCGCAGGTCGAGGCCGTCGTCGCGTTGGTGCCGAAGCGGTTGGTCGACCTGTTCGCCGAGCACGACACCGAGGTGTCGCCGTTGCTGGTCGGGTTGTCGTTGGTGGACACCACCACCGCGGTGCGGCACTGGGTCGCGCGCGCCGAGGCCGTCACCGATGAGACAGACCGTCCGGAAGCGAGCGGATCGATGGTGCACCTGTCACGCACCCTCGACGGGCGAGCCATCCTCGACGCCGAACTCGACCCCGACACCGCCGCTCTCGCGGAGGTGGCGTTGCGGATCGCGGAGCGTCCCGACGAACCCGGTGAGTTCCGCACGCTGACCGAACGACGCGGCGATGCCTTCGGCACCGTGGTCCGGTTCTTCTGCGACCACTACGCCGAGCTCGGGTCGCGCCCGGGGCGCCAACACCCGCATGTCGCGGTGACCATCGATCCCGATGCGCTGATCGCCGGCGCGCTGCGGGGCCTGGGGATCACCACCGTCGAGGACCTCGAACGGCTCGTGGCGGCGAGGTATGTCGGGGTCTTCGAAGAGGCCCTGTTCCGCGACGCCCTCGCCCATGCCGCCGGCACCCCGGTCGACCACGACCGCCACCCGCTCAGTGCCGAGAGCCTGGCCCGGTTGTTCACCGAGGGAACCCTCCTGCACCGACTGCTCACTGCCGAGGGCCAGGTCATCGACCGGGGTCGCGACCTGCGCCTCGCCTCACCGAACCTGCGCGACGCCATGATCACCCGCGACCGCGGGTGCCGGTTCCCGCACTGCGACGCCCCCACCGCCTGGGTGCACGCCCACCACCTGAAGCACTGGGAAGCCGGCGGGCGGACCGATCTCGCCAACCTGGCCGGTCTTTGCGCCACCCACCACGGCGTCGTCCACCGTCACGGCTGGGACCTCGAGCTCGAGCCCGACGGGACCCTGATCTTCCAACGACCCGACGGCCAGACCCTCACGTCCCCGCCACCCCGACGGCACCGACCAGCACCCCTGCCGCTCCACCACCCCAAGACCGGCGGGCTCATCCCCCAGTTCCCCGACCCCGCACGGCCCTCGACGGCGGCCGGCCGCACCAAACCCGCCGCGATCAACCCGACGAGCCCAGGAGACACCGACGATCTCAAGGGTTCCGGCCGCCCGGCCCCCGGTGATGCGCTCCCCGACACCGACGAAGCCAGCGAACACGAGACCGCCCTCATGGTCCGAGCCCGCGTCGTCGACCTCGTCCGACGCCACCACCGGCCCCGACGACAGCCGCACCCCGATCAGCCTGCCGAGCCCGACGCGTGGCCCGAGGGCGGCTGAGCGCTCGAGCCCGGTCGCAGACCACACGTCGAGTCGGGCCCAGGCCAGCCGGGCCAGTTGGACCCGGAATCAGTCGATCCGTGCTGAGCCCGTCGAGCGCACGGCCCGGAGGCCGGGTCACTGCGAGGGCGAGCCCTCCCGATGGCGGTCGAGGAAGTCGAGCACGGCCGCAGTGAACAGGTCGTTGCGGTCCCCCGCCACCATGTGACCGGCACCGGCCACGTCGACGAACTCGACCTCGGGGAACCGCTCCAGGAACCGGCGACACCGCTCGGGGCTGACGAGATCGCTCACTCTGCCCCGGACCAGCAACACGGGACCCGACGCCACCATCACCTCCACCGCCCGGTGCAGTCGGTCCTTGTCGCCGATCTCCGACGGCGGCAGGTCGGCCGTCCCGCCCACGAAGGCCGGATCCCAGTGCCAGTAGTAGCGGCCGTCGCGCTCCCGCACGTTCTTGGCCAGTCCCGACAGATCGGTCGGGCGGGGTCGGTGCGGGTTGTAGGCGGCGATGGCATCGGCGACCTCCTCGAGGGAGTCGAAGCCCGTGACGGCGTGCTCGGCCATGAACGACTGGATGCGGCTGGCGCCGCCCGGCTCCATGTCGGGGATGATGTCGACCAGCACCACGCCGCGGGCGATGCCGGGGGCGAGCTCACCGGCCAGGAGCATCGAGGTCAGGCCTCCGAGCGACGCCCCGATCAGGAAGGGGCGCTCGGCCAGGCTCTCGGCCACCACCTGCACGTCGGCGGCGAAGCTCACGAGCCGGTAGTCGGTGGCCTCGGACCAGTCGGACTCGCCGTGGCCGCGGGCATCGACGGTGATCGCCTGCCAACCCTTCTCGGCGAGGGTCCTGGCCGTGCCGTCCCAGGAGTGACGGGTCTGGCCGCCACCGTGCAGTAGCAGCACCGGCGGCGCATCGGCCGTCCCTCGCCGGTCGGCGACGAGGCCCACGCCACCGGTGCTGTGGAACGTGAGACGAGTAGGTTCGATCTCGCTCTCCCCCGGTTCGTTCTCCATGAGCCCCCCGGCTGGGTGACGATCCCGGCAACCTACCGCCGTCGACGCTCGCCGACGACCGGCCGATCTACGAACCGACCGAGGGTCGCCCGCAGCACGGCGAACACCGCTTCCGCCGGGGTGGGGATGGTGCGGTGGACCTCGATCCGCTCTGTCTCAGCCGTGACGGCAGTCTCGCCGAGCGCACTTGAGAGCGTCCGAGACCAGGTTCCCGGCTCAGGGCCCGCTCACCGCTCGGTCCTCGGTGAACTCGACCTGGAGGTGGCGCTGAGCGATGCGCCAGCCCTCGTCGAGGCGGACGTAGCGGTCGAGGTACCGGATGTGCATGACGTAGTCGAAGGGGGCGGTCACACCGTCGGGCCCCTCGACGTCACGGAGGTGGTGGGCCAGGCAGTAGGTGTGCCCGGTGGCGGTGTCGCCGTCGATCTCGACCGCCTGGTTGGCCACGACGTGAAGGGTGCGGTCGTAGCGGCTGAGGCCCCCCATGGCGGTGGCGATGGCCTCGCGTCCGATGCGCTCGCGCACCGGCTCGGCCTGGCCGGCGTCGAAGATCCGCAGCGCACCCTCGGGGGCGAAGAGCTCCGCCGCCGACGCCGGGTCGTCGCTGTCGACGCGGAAGGCGTAGGCCTCGACCAGGTCGCGCAACGCGAGACGGTCGAGCAGATAGGCCTGTCCGTCGCTCACGGCTGGACGCCCTCCGGCGGCCAGTCGGGCAGGAGCCCCAGGTCGGCGCACAGCTTGGGTGCGTAGATCCACTTGCCGACGAAGCGCAGGGCGCCGGGGTCGGTGCACAGCCACGCCACCACCGCCGCAGTGGCCTCGGCGGGCGCCGAGCCGAAGCCGCTCTCGAAGTCGTCGTCGGGGTTGAGGGCCTTGCGCTTCTCGGTCGCCACGTTGCCGGGGTCGACGTTGAACGCCCGCACGCCGCGGTCGCGGAACTCCGCCTCGATGCCCCCGGCGACCCGCCCGAAGGCCGCCTTCGACGCCGAGTAGGCGATCCCCCATCCCCCGTCCCCGGCGGGCCCGGGCGGGTCGTGGCGGGCGGACCCCGACACCATGTTCACGACCTTGCCCTCGCCCCGTTCGAGCATGTGGGGGACCACGAGCTGGATGAGGCGGATCTGGTGGGAGAAGTTCCCGCGCATCAGGTTGTCGAGATCACCCTGGCGCATGTCGAGGATGCGGTCCATGGTGCCGCCCCCCTGGTAGATGGCGTTGTTGAACAGCACGTCGATGCGGCCCCAGGCGTCGAGCACCGTGGCGGGCACCGCTTCGACGGCGGCGAGGTCGAGCAGGTCCATGGGGATGGACAGCGCCCGGCGACCGCGGCGCTCGATCTCGGCGGCGGTCGACTCGAGGCTCCCGGGGACGGCCACCACCGGCTCGTCGCCGCGCACCGAGTTCGGCTCGCTGCGCCCCTCGCCCTCACGGACGGTGCGGGCGGTGATGGCGACGTCGAACCCGGCCTCGGCCAGCGCCAGGGCGGACGCCTTCCCGATCCCCCGACTCGCTCCGGTCACCACCGCGACGGGTGTGTCCCCCATTGCCGCCCTCCTCGTCGTCCCGGAGCGGGACCCTATCCCGGGGCGGGTTCAGCTTCCGTCGACCGACCAGTGCCAGGGCTCGCTGGGCAGGTTCACGAAGCCCCAGCGCCCGGCGTTGGCCGCCAGCCACTGGAACCCCGGGTCGCTGCGGCTCTGGATGATGCGACCGTTCACCGCGAAGTCGATGGCCAGGCCCTGCTCGTGCTTCGACCGGCCGGGGATGGCCGTGGGCGGGCTGCACTGGTCGGGCGGCATCTGGTAGATGGCGTAGTCGCTGGTGCCGCAGTGCTGGCGCCGTAGGGCGATCTGGGCCGAGGAGTCGCGATAGCCGGTGCCGGAGAAGGCGAAGCCGTCGGCCCGGGCGGCGTCGAGGAGCGCGGCCACGTTGGAGGCGATCGATCCGGCGACGGTGATCCCGCCCACCGTGGTGAGCCCACCGGGGCGGGGGATGACGGTGACCGGGCCACCGCCACCGCCACCGCCGCCGCCACCCCCACCGCCGGAGGACGTCGATGCCTCACGGGCGGCGGACAGCTGCGCGGCGATGGCCGCCTGCTCCGAGGCGATGCGCGACGCCAGCTCGGCGTCGAGGGCGGCGAGGGACTGCGACTCGGCCAGCCGGTCGCTGAGGCGGTCGCTGATCTGGGCGGCGACCCGCTGTTGCTCGGCCTGGGCCGCCTCGAGGCCGGCGGCCTTCTCGCTCAGGGAGCGACGACGACCCTCGGCCTCGGCCCGGGCCGCTTCGGCCTCGTCGCGCTGGTCCTCGAGGAGGCGCTTGGCGGCACCGAGCTCGTCGACGGCGTCGAGCTTGTCACCGTTGGTGACGTCGAGGAGGGCCTGCTTGGTGCTCGCCTCGTTGGCCGTCTCCTCCTGGAACAACGACAGCACCTGATCGGCGCCCGGGCGCACGTAGGCGTCGACGGCCGCCGAGACCACCTGGCCGCGGAGCTCCTCGATCCGCGCCTCGGTGGCCCGGGCGTCGCGCTCGGCCCGGGCCGCTTCGGCCTCGGCGTCGTCGACCGCCCGTTGGGCGTCGGCGACCTGGGCCCGCGTGGCCCTCACGTTGGCGTCGAGGTCGGCGAGGGCCTGGCTCACCTGGGCGTCGCTGGCCCGCAGCGTGTCGATCTGCCCGGCGACCTCGGCGCGCTGACGCTTGACGTCGCGCTGCTCCGCGGCCGAGTCGGCCGCCGCGCCGGTCGACGGCGAGAAGCCGGCAAAGGCCACGGCGACGACCGTGACCCCGGCGAGCAGACTCCGGGTGCGGCGCGAAAGATGAAACGGCAACGACATGAAGAGGGCGCTCCGAACGGCTGCGGGGTGCGGGTCACGGCTTGGCCGTAACGGAACCGCAATATAGCCGACCTCGACCCCCGCCCGGCGGACAGCTCGCGGGGACGGGCCCGGAGGCCTCCCCTAACGTGCCGCGGGGCGGGTGAGCACCGGGTCGAGCAGGGCCAGGCCCCGCCCGCCGATCGAGAGCGCCCGGCCGGCGAGGCCGGGGTGCTCGGGTTCGACGAGGTTGGCCATGATGTCGAGGACGAGGCGCATGGTGAACCCCGTCGAGAGGGCGAAGCCCAGCAGCACCCGCAGCAACTGCGGCCGGCCGATGACCCACGCGAAGCGCCGGGCGGTGGCGAAGAACTCGTCGTACTCCGCCTCCAGGCGATGGAGGTAGGCCACGTGGGCATGGTGAGGTGAGTCGACGAAGCAGGCTGCGGCGAGACGACCCGTCTCCATGCCGTAGTCGATCCCCTCACCGTTGAACGGGTTGACCAGCCCGGCGGCGTCGCCGATCGCCACCCACCCGGGGCCGCCCCGGTGGGCGACGTGCATGGGGAGACGCCACGCCTTCGGGCGGGCGATCACCTCCCCGAGCCCCCAGCTCTCACGGATCTGCTCGGTGTAGGCGGCGAGCATCCGGTTGAGGTTGAGGTCGGAGAAGTTGCGCATCGTCGACAGCGCTCCCACACCGACGTTCACCATCCCGTCACCGGCCGGGAACACCCAGCCGTACCCGGGGACGATGCCGCCGTCCGGACCCTTCACGGTGAGGCAGGCCTCCATGTAGCGGTCGTCGGCCCGGGTGGACGGGATGTAGGCGCGGATGGCGAGGCCGAACGGCGAGGAGGGGACCCGCACGGCCCCGAGGGCCCGGGCCGCCGGGGAGCCCGCACCGGACGCCACCACCACGAGGTCGGCGGTGACGTCGCCAGCCGCCGTTCGGACGCCGGTGACCCGCCCCCGATCGACGATCGGCTCGGCGGCGCAGTGCTCACGGAGGTCGGCGCCGGCCTTGGCCGCCGTGTCCATCAACAGCGCGTCGAACTGGGCCCGGGGGGCGACCGCGCCGCGGGCGGGGAAGGGCCCGTCGGGCCAGAGGACCTCGCGCTCGGCGCGACCCGCCTGGACCCGCAGGCCGTCGATGCGGTGGAAGCCGTCCATGTCGACCCCGAGATCGTCGAGCTCCGCGACCGCCCGGGGCGTCAGCCCGTCACCACAGGACTTGTCGCGCCCCCGCGCCGCCTTCTCGAACAGCACCACGTCGGCCCCGGCGCGGGCCGCCCAGGTGGCGGCCGCGGAGCCCGCCGGGCCGGCTCCGATCACTGCGACGTCGCACCGTTCCACGCCCCGGAGTCTCGCCGGGTTCAGCGCGAATTCCCCCATCGGAGCCCGGACGCGTCACGGGCGCCGACCGGAGTCGGCGCCCGTGATCGTCGTGCTCGGGGGGGAGGACTCGAACCCCCAACAGCTGGACCAGAACCAGTCGTGTTGCCAATTACACCACCCCCGAAGGATGGTCCCCGGAGGGCACGCCGAGGGTACCGGCTGACCCGAGGGGCGACCAACCTCACGAGAGCCAGGAGGACAGCCGCCGGTAGCCCACGATCCGCCCGGCCGCCACCGCCGCGGTCTCGCGGACGAGGCCCCGGAGCGTGGTCGAGGAATCGGTCGGCGAGACGTGGGCGTCGAGGCCGACCTCTCGGGCGATGGCCTCCACCCGCTCGGCGTGGTAGGGGTCCGTCACGACGATCACGTTGCGCCCCGTCCCGGCCTGGTCGACGATCAGCGCCGACGCCGACAGCTCCTCGTAGCTGTTCGTCCCCTCGACCTCCACCTTGATGGCCTCGTCGGGGAGGCCGATCTCGCGCAGGTACCGATACCCGCTCTGGCCCTGGGTGACGGCGTCGCCGATCTGCTTCCCCCCGGTGACCACCACGATCGGGGCGGCGCCGTCGCGGTACAGCTGGGCGGCGTGGTCGAGCCGGGCCTGCAGGACCGGGGACGGGCGCCCGTTCCACTGGGCGGCGCCCATCACCACGATCGCCGAGGCGGGCGTGGCGTCGTCCTGGTTCGAGGCCTGCCAGACCTGCACGAAGGTGACGCCGACGTACAGGACGCCGAGGAGACCGAGCAGCACGACCAGCCGGAGGCCCCAGCGGATCACCCCCGGCTCACGCCTCTCGCACCCCGTCCCGCGCCGCGCCGAGGCGACGCAACGACTCCTCGCGGCCGAGCACCTCCAGCGATTCGAAGAGCGGGGGGCCGACGGTGCGACCGGTGACGGCGACCCGCACCGGCGCCTGCACCTTGCCCTTGGCCACGTCGTGCTCCGCGGCGTAGGAGAACAACGCCGCCTCGATGCCGGCGACGTCCCACTCGCAGTCGGCGAAGCGCTTCACGGCGTGGTCGAGGACCTCGACGGCGAGGTCGCGGCCCTTGACCATCACCTTCGTCCAGGACGCCTCGTCGACGACCGGGTCCTCGAGGAACAGGAAGTCGACGTAGTCCGGGACCTCGGACAGCACGGCCACCCGCTCCTGCACGAGCGGCGCCATCCGTTCGAAGCCGGCCGCGTCGAAACGACCGGGCGCCCACGCCACATCGGGCGCGAAGAGCCACGGCGTGGACCGGGTGACGAACTCGGGGGTGGGCAGCGCCCGGATGTACTCGCCGTTGAAGTGACGGAGCTTCTTGACGTCGAAGAACGCCCCGGCCCGGTTGACGTCGGCGAGGCGGAACGCCTGCACGATCTCGGGCAACGGACGGATCTCGATGCCGTCGGGCGGGCCCCAGCCCAGCGTGGCCAGGTAGTTGACCATCGCCTCGGCGAGGTAGCCGCGGTCGATGTAGTCGCCCACGCTCACGTCGTCACGACGCTTCGAGAGCTTCTGGCGCTTCTCGTTCACGATCAGCGGCAGGTGGGCGAACACGAGCTCGCCGGGCAGGTCGAGAGCGTCGCGGAGCAGGAGCACCTTGGGCGTGACGTTGATGAGGTCCTCGCCCCGCACGACATGGGTGATCCCCTGGGCGGCGTCGTCGACGGCGTTGGCGAGGTGGAACATCGGTGTGCCGCTCGAGCGCTGGACGACGAAGTCGTCGAGGTTGGCGTTGTCGAACACGACCTCGCCCCGGATCACGTCGGTGAAGGCGGTGACGCCGTCGGTGGGCACGCGGAACCGGACGACCCGGCCCTCCCCCGGGCCGAGTCCGCGGTCGCGGCAGTGCCCGTCGTAGCCGGGAGGGCCACCGCGGGCCTCGGCTCGGGCCTTCACCTCGTCAGGGGTGCAGTCGCACCAATAGGCCGCCCCGTCGACCAGGAGCCGGTCGATCGCCTCGGCGTAGGCCGGTGCCCGCTCGGACTGGTGGACCGGCGTCCCGTCCCACTCGAGGCCCAACCACTCGAGGGCACGGAAGATGACGTCGATCAGCTCGGGCCGCGACCGCTCGGCGTCGGTGTCCTCGATCCGCAGGAGGAACTCGCCCCCCTGCTGGCGGGCGAAGAGCCAGTTGAACAGCGCCGTGCGGGCCCCGCCGATGTGGAGATACCCGGTCGGCGAGGGGGCGAAGCGCACCCTCACGGGACCCGTGGGCGGCGGCTGGGGCGCGCGGAGAGAACTCACGCGGCGATGGTACCGTCGGCACCCGTGAACCCCCGTGACAGCCGGCTGGCCCGGCTCCTCGTCATCCTGGCCGTCGCCCTCGGCCTGGCCACCGGAGCGGCCGCGTGCTCGAGCGGCGACGCCCAGGTCGTCGGGGTCGTCGAGACGACCACCACGACCGCCGCCGCACCCGACCCGTTCGTCACCGTCGTCGCCACGGCGAAGGTCCCCGAGATCGAGGTCCTCGCCGAGCGGCCGCCCGAAGCGGTCAACGACCAGCCCACCCCGCCCACCACCACGCCCTCCGAGGCCGATGCCGTGGAGCCCATCCCCAGGGTGGGGCTCAACTCGGCGGGCAGCGCCAAGACCGACGCCGGGTGGAGCTTCGAGAACCCGACGTACTTCGACAACCCCCTGGTGATGGTGGTCACCGAGTCGGCGGGCGACTGGCTCCGGGTCATGCTCCCGGCCCGTCCGAACGGTATGGAGGGGTGGGTGCGCGCCGCCGACGTGGAGCTCACCTCGCACTCCTACCGCATGGAGCTCAACCTGGCCGAGTTCGACCTGAAGGTCTACGACGGCGAAGAGCTGATCGAGCAGACCGGGGTCGTCGTCGGCAAGGACGCCACCCCGACCCCGGTCGGGATCTACTACCTGAACGAGATGATCCCGCAGTCCAACGCGGGCGGGGCGTTCGGCCCCTGGATCCTGTCGACGAGCGCCTACAGCGAGACCCTCGAGACGTTCGACGGCGGGCTCCCGGTCATCGCCTTCCACGGCACCAACCAACCCGACCTCATCGGCAGCCAGGCCTCGAACGGCTGCATCCGGATGCCCAACGACGTGGTCACACGGCTGGCCGAGACGCTGCCGGCCGGCACCCCCGTCACGGTCGTCGCCGGCTGAACCTCGGCGCCCCCGGGCACCGAGGCCGCGCCGTCAGTGCGTGACGGCCCCGAGGTCGGCGCCGTCACGTATCGCCGTGGCGATGGCGACCACCCGCGACGGGTCGTTGCGGGTGAGCTCGGAGATCTCCGCCGGCGACCGGCGCAGCACGTCCTCGGGCACGCCGTCGGCGATCGCCCGCCGCTCGGTGTAGTGGTGGGTGCTCGCCACCCCGGCGAACACCGCGCGGCGCACGACCGCCAGGTCCGCCGGCGGTTCGACCAGGTAGCTCCAGAGGCCGAGGGCGACGGTGAGGTCGTGGATCATCGGCGCGCGTCCGAACAGCGCGGCCCGGCGCATGGCGATGGCCAGGCAGCCGGCCAGGGCGTCGTCCTCGTGCTCGCCCGGCGTGAGCACGAGCCGGTCACGGAACTGGTTGGCCAGCTTCAGGGCATAGCCCTGATCGGGACCGGGGCTGCCGAGCCCGGGGCCCGACGGCTGGCGCCCGGCGAGCTCGGCGGGCCGGTCGGCCATCCACGAGTCGGGTCGCCAGGGAGGCGAGACGTAGACGCGGGCCTTGTCGTCGGTCGGGGCGGGGACGTAGTCGGGGGCTGCCATCGCCGCCCACGATAGTGGGCGGCGCAGGCCCCTCAGCCGTGCCCGTGGAGCAGACCGAACTCGATGGAGTCCATCAGCGCCTGCCACGCCGCCTCGATGACGTTGCTGTCGACGCCGACGGTGGTCCACACCCGCTCGCCGTCGGTGGAGTCGACCAGCACCCGCACCATGGCCCCGGTGGCCGCCCCGCCGTCGACGACCCGCACCTTGAAGTCGGTGAGGTGGATCCGGTCGAGGACGGGGAAGCGCCCGTTGAGGGCGCGCCGAACCGCGGCGTCGAGCGCGTTGACCGGTCCGTTGCCCTCCCCCACCGCCGCCACCCGGCGGCCGTCGATCCAGAGCTTCACGGTCGCCTCGACGCTGACCTCGACCTCGCCGGCCGGCATGACGGGGCCCTCGCGGTGGTAGCTGGACACCCGGTAGGCCTCGACCTGGAACCAGGGCTGCTCCCACCCGGCGGCGCGTCGCATCAACAGCTCGAGCGACGCGTCGGCGGCCTCGAAGAGCCACCCCTCGCTCTCGAGGCGCTTGAGCTCCTCGCTGAGGGTGGCCGCGGCCCGGTCGTCGAGCTCGAGGCCGAACTCGTTGGCCTTCATCACCATCCCCGCCCGTCCCCCGAGGTCGGACACGAGGACCCGGGTGTGGTTGCCCACGACGGCCGGATCGACGTGCTCGTAGGTGGCACCACCGGCCCGCCCGAGGGCGCTGGTGTGGAGCCCACCCTTGTGGGCGAACGCCGACATGCCGACGAACGGATCAGCGGGCTGGGGCGGGAGGTTCACGAGCTCGGCCACGCGGTGGCTGACGACGGTCAGGCGTTCGAGGCGCCCCGGCGGGAGGGTGGCGACCCCGAGCTTCAGGGTGAGGTCGGGGATCACCGTCATCAGGTTGGCGTTGCCGGTGCGCTCGCCGTAGCCGTTGATGGTCCCCTGGACCTGCGTGGCGCCGCCGAGCACGGCGGCCAGCGAGTTCGCCACCGCGCACCCCGAGTCGTTCTGGGTGTGGATCCCCACCGCCACGTCGGAGCCGAAGTGCGACGTCACCTCGCCGGTGATGCGCTGCACCTCGTGGGGAAGGGAGCCGCCGTTGGTGTCGCACAGCACGACGACTGCGGCGCCGTTGACCGCCGCCGCCTCGAGGACGCGCAGGGCGAACTCGGGGTTGGCCTTGTAGCCGTCGAAGAAGTGCTCGGCGTCGAAGAAGACCCGCAGCCCCTCCCCGGCCAGGAACGCCACGGACTCGCCCACCATCGCCACGCCCTCGTCGAGGGTGGTGCGCAGCGCCTCGGTGACATGGAAGTCCCAGCTCTTCCCCACGATGCAGACCGTGCCGGTGCTGGCCCCCACCAGCGCGGCGAGCGTCGGGTCGACGTCGACCTTGCCCGCCGGGCGGCGCGTGGAGCCGAACGCCACGAGTCGGGCCGTGGTCAGGTCGAGCTCCGAGGGAGCCCGTCGGAAGAACTCCTCGTCCTTCGGGTTGGCCTGCGGGTAGCCACCCTCGATCCAGTGCACGCCGAGCCAGTCGAGCTGCTCGGCGACCCGGAGCTTGTCCTCCACGGACAGCGAGATGCCCTCGAACTGGGCGCCGTCGCGCAGCGTGGTGTCGAAGATGTCCACGGCCGCGGGCATGGCCGGGGTGCCGGCGGCCGTGGGACCGACGGGGGTCGGATCAGTTGACATGCTCCAACCAGTCCTTGTAGCGGTCGACCTCACCACGGACGGTGCGGGCGTACTCGGCGGCGATGGCGGTGGTCATCGGCCCGGGGCACGGGATGGGACGGTCGTCGACGGCGTTGACCGCCGACACCTCGGCGGCGGTGCCGCAGACGAACATCTCGTCGCACACGTAGACGTCGCTGCGGGTGAGCAGGTCGAAGCGGGTCTCGAAGCCGAAGTCGGCGGCGATCGCCATGACGGTGTCCTGGGTGATGCCCTCCAGCGCCCCGGCGGCGACGGGCGGGGTGATGAGGACGCCGTCGCGGGCGACGAAGATGTTCTCCCCGGTGCACTCGCTGACGAAGCCCTGCGGGCTGAGCATGATCGCCTCGTCGTAACCGGCCCTCAGGGCCTCGACCTTCGCGAGCGACGAGTTGACGTAGTTGCCGGTCGTCTTCGCGGCGGGCGGCATGGTGTTGTGGTCGTGGCGGGTCCACGAGGAGACCTTCATGCTGACGCCCTTGGTGACGGAGTCCTCCCCGAGGTACGCGCCCCACGGCCAGCAGGCGATCGACACGTCGACGCTGCACGGCAGGGTGTTGAGGCCCATCTCGCCGTAGCCGTAGTAGGCGATGGGGCGGATGTAGGCCGACGGCAGCCCGCTGGCCCGCACGACGTCCTTGGTGGCCGCGACCAGCTCCTCGACGGAGTAGGGCATGTCCATCCCCATGATCTTCGCCGAGTTGTGCAGGCGGATCATGTGGTCGGTGAGCCGGAACACGGCGGGCCCCTCGGAGGTCTCGTAGGCGCGCACGCCCTCGAAGACCCCCATGCCGTAGTGGAGGGTGTGGGTGAGCACGTGGATGCGGGCGTCGTCCCAGTCGACGAGCTCGCCGTTCATCCAGATCTTCTCGGTGGGTGTGATGGGCACGGGGTTCCCCTAAGGCTGGAGGCGGGCGGCGACGGCGTCGCCGACCTCGGTGGTCGAGCCGGTGAGCGTCGAGGTGTCGGCGCAGGCGGCGCGGATACGGGCGGCGGCGTCGGCCTCGCCCAGGAAGTCGAGCATCATCGCCGCCGAGAGGATGGCGGCGACCGGGTTGGCGCGGTTCTGCCCGGCGATGTCGGGCGCCGAGCCGTGGACCGGTTCGAACATCGACGGACCGGTGCGGGCCGGGTTGAGGTTCCCCGACGACGCCAGTCCGATGCCGCCGGAGACGGCGCCACCGAGGTCGGTCAGGATGTCGCCGAAGAGGTTGTCGGTCACGATGACGTCGTAGCGCCCGGGGTCCTCGACGAAGTAGATGCAGGCGGCGTCGACGTGGTTGTAGGCCGTCGTGACGTCGGGGTACTCGGCGGCGACGGCGCTGAAGGCCCGGTCCCAGAGGTCGCCGGCGAAGGTGAGCACGTTCGTCTTGTGCACCAGCGTGAGGTGGCGGGCGTCACGGGAACGGGCGAGCTCGAAGGCGTAGCGGATGCAGCGCTCGACGCCGAACCGGGTGTTCACCGACCCCTGGGTGGCGATCTCGTGCTCGGTGCCCTTGCGCAGGAAGCCGCCCTCCCCGGCGTAGGTGCCCTCGGTGTTCTCCCGGATCACGACGAAGTCGTGCGACCCGTCGGGGGCGAGGAACGGCCGCTGGTTGACGTAGAGGTCGAGATCGAAGCGCATCTTGAGCAGCAACCCGCGCTCGATGAGCCCCGGGGGGACGTCGGGCGTGCCCACCGCGCCGAGCAGGAGGGCGTCGAGGCCGCGCCACTCCGCGACGGTCGCGTCGTCGAGGACGACGCCGTCGCGCCGGTAGCGGTCGCCGCCGAGGTCGTAGTCGACGGTGTCGACGTCGACCCCGGCGGCGCGGACCACCTTCAACGCCTCCGGAACGACCTCGAGGCCGATGCCGTCGCCGGGGATGACTCCGATGGTGTGGCTCAACGTGTGCTCCGGTGGAGAGGGGGACGGTGTCCGGGTCCGACGGTGCGCGGGGCCCCTACAACGACAAAGCCGCCCACCAAGTGGACGGCCTGAGAAGCGCACACCGTACGGCGTGCGCTACCGAATGATCGCTACCGGGGTCGGAAGGGCGCAGGACACGGCGCAAGTGTACCCACAGCGCTGCGCCCGTGCGGCGTTCCCTCCGCGACGCTGGGTACGATGCGCACGATGCCCGAGGTCCACCATCTCTCCCAGTCCGCGCACGACCGGCTCAGCGCCGAGCTCGAGGAGCTGACCACCCACGGACGCGTCGACATCGCCCGCAAGATCCAGGCCGCACGCGAGCTCGGCGACCTCTCCGAGAACGGCGACTACCACGCCGCCAAGGAGGAGCAGGGGAAGATGGAGGGCCGCATCCGCCACCTCCAGGCGATCCTCCTCGACGCCGAGATCGTGGAGGCCGGCGGCACCGACTCGGTCACCCCGGGTGTCGTGGTGTCGATCTGCTACGAGGGCGAGGACGACGCCGAGCGGTTCCTCATCGGCTCGATCGAGGAGCGCCACGGCGATGTCGAGGTGGTCTCGCCCCGCTCGCCCCTCGGCGAGGCCCTCATGGGCCATCGCATCGGCGACGTGGTCTCCTACGAGGCACCGGGGGGCGCGCTGCGCGTCGAGATCGTCGACATCGAGAACTGACCTCGTGAGCACGGCCGATCCCCCGGCCTCAGAGCCCCCGGTCTCCGACTCCGCGACCCCCGAAGCCCTCCCGCCCGATCCCCCGACCGTCACGCCCGACCCCGAGGCCGCCCCCTTCCCGACCCCGGGTCTCCCGCCGGGCAGGGTGGTCGAGCTGCCCGGGCGGGGTGCCACCTTCGTACGGGAGGTCGCCGGTCCCCCGGGTGCGCCGGTCGTGGTGCTCCTCCACGGGTGGACGGCCAACTCCGCACTCAACTGGTTCCCGGTCTACGAACCGCTCGGGGCCCACTTCCGGGTGTTGGCCATCGACCACCGCGGGCACGGGCGCGGCCTGCGCACCTGGCGGCGGTTCCGGTTGGAGGACTGCGCCGACGACGTCGCCGCGCTCGCCGACGTGCACGGCATCGGGCAGGTGGTGCCCGTGGGCTACTCGATGGGCGGACCGATCGCCCAACTCCTGTGGCGCCGCCACCCCGACCGGGTGGCAGGCCTCGTGCTGTGCTCCACGGCCCGCAACTTCAAGAGCCACCCGAGCGAGCACGCCGCGTTCGGGGTGATCGCCGGCCTCACCTACGCCGCACGCGCGACGCCCCCCGGCATGCGCCGACGGGTGGCCGATCGCGTGGTCGTGGCCCGCTACGACGACACGCCCCTCGGCACGTGGGCCCGCGAGCAGTCGCGGTTGAACGACCTCCGGTCCATCCTGGAGGCGGGCCGGGCGCTGTCGGCGTTCTCCTCCAAGGGCTGGATCGGCGACGTCGACGTCCCCACGGCGGTGCTGTTGACGCGGTTCGACACCACGGTGCCGGTCCGGCGACAGCGCGCGCTGGCCGACGCCATTCCCGGGGCGCGCCTCTGGGAGATCGACGGCGCCCACGACGTGTGCGCCACCGATCCCCCGGCGTTCGTGCCCTCCCTCGTCGAGGCCTGCCGTCACGTCACCGGCGGCTGACCTCGGCCCGGCGCTCAGGCCGGCACGAGCTCGATGCGGTGGCCGAGGACCCGTTCGAGCAGGTCCTTGCGTTCGCTGCCGGAGTGCAGCTCCAGGCTGAGGTCGGCGCCGGGGGCGCCGTGGACCACGAGCCGCAGCGGCCCGGAGCCGTTGGCGCTGGTGACCTGCACCCGTTCCACCGGGCCACGGTGGGAGCGGTCGAGGGCGATGGCCACCCGCAGGATCCCGGCCAGCGCCGTGACCGCGTCCCGGTCGTCCGGACGGAGACGGGCGAACTCGACGTGCTTGGCCTTGGGAGGGCTCTTGCGGTGGTACCGGGCCACGAGAGCGATGAGCTCGATCTCGTGGTCGGTGAACCCGGCCAGCCGATCGGAGTGGCGGATGACGTAGTAGCTGTGCTTGTGGTGCTCGGAGTGCGACACGGCCCGCCCGACGTTGGCGAGCAGCGCCGACGCCTCGAGCAGCTCACGCCACCGGTCGTCGAGTCCGTGCCATCGCTTCGTGCCGTCGAAGAGCTCCAGCGCCAGCTCGGCGGTGCGCGCCGAATGCTCGGGCTCGTCGTCCATGGCGAGGGCGAGGTGGAGCACCGAGCGCCGCCGCAGGTCCCGGAGGTGGTGCAGGGTCGCCCCTCGGCGGCGGGCCAACGCGTCGAGCAACGCACCTTCCCGGAGTGCGTTGTCGGAGAACACCAGCTCCTCGATGCCGAGCGAGGCCATCGCCTCGTCGAGGATGAGTGCGCCGCCGAGGACGATGTCGGCCCGGCTCTGGTCCATCCCGGGGAGGCGGCGACGCTCGTCGAGGGTGCGGGCCTGGGCGAGCCGCCTCACCACCCTGGCGACCTCGGGACGCGTCACCGTCGCGTTGTTGAACGAGCGCGGGGCCGGGTCCTCGTCCCGGCCCGCGTACACCATGGCCACGACCGCCTCGGCGGTGCCCGAGGACGCGACCGCGACGTCGAAGCCGGCGCGTTCGACCTCCCGGGCCATGGGCACGAGCGAGCTGCGAATGTGCCGTCGACAGCTGTCGACGGCACCGGGGTGCAGCGAGGCGCTGCGGAAGAAGCGCCTCGTGAGGCGGATGGCGCCCAGCTTCAGGCTGCCCGCGGCGAGTGTCTCGCCGCGTTGGCCGACCAGGATCTCGGTGCTCCCCCCGCCGATGTCGATCAGCACCATCCGGTCCTCGTACACGGGCACCGCCTGGAGCACGCCGAGGTGGATGAGCCGGGCCTCCTCGACCCCGGAGATCACCTCGACCTCGACGCCGGCCTCGACCCGCGCCCGGTCGATGAACTCGGCGGCGTTCTCGGCCTCACGCACTGCCGAGGTGGCCACGGCGTGGACCGAGGCGTCGTGGATCGCGGCGATCCGGACCATGCGACCGAGGGCCGCCACACCCCGCTCGACGGCGTCCGCGGAGAGCTGCTTCATGTCCCCGGACCCGGAGCCGAGGCGCACCATCTCCTTCTCGCGGGCGATGACCTCGAAGGCCGGTGCGCCGGGCGCCCCGGCATCCGCGGCGACGCGGGCGACGACCATGTGGAAGGAGTTGGTGCCGATGTCGATCGCCGCCAGCGGCCGCTCGTCGAGGTCGTCGCTCACCTCACGACTCTTGCCGCTCGCGGTGAGGCGGTTCCAGTGCGCTCCGGCACCACCGGGAGGGCCGACCGTCACACCGTCCGGGCGGCGAGCTCGATGCGCCGGGCTGCGGCGACCACCGCGGCCCCGTAGCGCCGACCGGGAGCCCGTGTGGTCCGCTCCACCGGTCCCGAGACGCTCACCACCGCCAGGATCCTGCCCTCCGGGTCGAGCACCGGCGCGCTGACCGAGGCCACCCCCGGTTCGCGCTCGCCCACGCTGTCGACCCAGCCCCGGGTCGGCACCTCGGCGTCGGGCAGGAGCAGTCGCCCGCCGGACCCGACGCCCAGAGGGAGACGGGCGCCGACGGGGACGATGGTGCGCAGCCCGTGCGGGGACTCGAGAGCGGCGACGCAGACCCGACGATCGCCCTCGCGGACGTAGAGCTGCACGCTCTCGCCGGTGGCGTCGCGGAGCTCGGCCATGGCCGCGTCGGCGACCTCGACGAGGGAATGGCCGCGAGCCGCCGCCCTGCCCAACGAGACGAGGCGGCTGCCGAGCACGAAACGTCCCTCGTCATCCCGACCGACCAGGCCGTGGCTCTCGAGGGCGACGGCCAGGCGGTGCGCGGTGGCACGGCTCAGCCCGGTGGCCTCCACGAGCTCGGCGAGGCTGGACGGCCCGTGCTCGAGGGCGTCGAACAGGAGCACCGCCTTGTCGATGACACCGACACCACCTACACTCGATCCCACGGGCCGAGACTACTGTCCCAAATAATGAGACACAACCCCCGCTCGGACCCGAGCCCGTGCGCCACGGGCTCCCCATCGCAGCGAAAGGCACCGACCATGGCCGCCAGGACCCTGAGCGAGAAGATCTGGGACGCCCACGTCGTCCACCGGGCACAAGGGCAGCCCGACGTCCTCTACGTCGACCTCCACCTCGTCCACGAGGTCACCTCCCCGCAGGCCTTCGACGGACTGCGCATGGCGGGGCGCACGGTGCGTCGGCCCGACCTCACCGTGGCCACCGAGGACCACAACGTGCCCACGCTCGACATCGACCGGCCGATCGCCGATCCGATCTCGCGCAAGCAGGTCGAGGTGCTGCGGGCCAACACCGACGAGTTCGGGATCGTCGAGCACCCGATGGGCTCGTCCGGCCAGGGCATCGTCCACGTCATCGGGCCGGAGCAGGGCCTCACCCTGCCGGGCATGACGATCGTCTGCGGTGACAGCCACACCGCGACCCACGGCGCCTTCGGGGCGCTGGCCTTCGGGATCGGGACCAGCGAGGTCGAGCACGTCCTCGCCACCCAGACGCTGCACCAGCACGTGCCCGGCACGATGGCCGTCGAGGTCGAGGGCACGCTCCCCGACGGCGTCACCGCCAAGGACCTCATCCTGGCGATCATCGGGCGCATCGGCACCGGGGGCGGCATCGGCTCGGTGATCGAGTACCGCGGCGAGGCGATCCGCGGCCTGTCGATGGAGGGCCGCATGACGGTGTGCAACATGTCGATCGAGGCCGGGGCCAAGGCGGGCCTCATCGCGCCCGACGACACCACGTTCGCCTACCTCGAGGGCCGGGCCCACGCCCCGACGGGGCGCGAGTGGGAGGAGGCCCTCGACCACTGGCGCAGCCTGCCCACCGACGAGGGCGCCACCTTCGACAAGGTCGTGACCATCGACGGTTCCGTCCTGAGGCCCTACGTCTCGTGGGGCACCAACCCCGGCCAGGTCGTCGAGCTGAGCGGGAAGGTCCCGTCCCCCGACGAGTTCGCCGACGCCTCGGGGCGCGACGCCGCCGAACGGGCCCTCGAGTACATGGGCCTGTCCGCAGGCACGGCCATCCGCGACATCCCCGTCGACACGGTGTTCATCGGCTCGTGCACCAACTCCCGGATCGAGGACCTCCGCGCCGCCGCCGAGGTCGCCGCCGGACGGCGGATCAAGGACGGCATGCGGGCCATGGTCGTGCCCGGCTCGTTCCAGGTGAAGCGCCAGGCGGAGCGCGAAGGCCTCCACGACGTCTTCACCGCCGCCGGCTTCGAGTGGCGCGAACCCGGGTGCTCGATGTGCCTCGCCATGAACCCCGACAAGCTGGCCCCCGGCGAGCGGGCCGCCTCGACCTCCAACCGCAACTTCGAAGGCCGGCAGGGCAAGGGCGGGCGCACCCACCTCGTGTCCCCCGCCGTGGCCGCCGCCACCGCCATCGCCGGCACGTTCGCCGCTCCCGGCGACCTCGACTGAAAGCGACTCCCCATGGATCCCGTCACCACCCTGACCGGCACCGCCCTCCCCCTCGACCGCTCCGACGTCGACACCGACCAGATCATCCCGAGCGACTGGCTCAAGCGGGTCGAACGCACCGGCTTCGGCCAGGGGCTGTTCTCCGAATGGCGCGAGGACCCGGAGTTCGTGATGAACCTCCCGCAGTTCGCCGGCGCGTCGATCCTCGTCGCAGGGGAGAACTTCGGCGTCGGCTCGTCACGCGAGCACGCCGTCTGGTCGATCGTGGACTACGGCTTCACCGCCGTCGTCACGCCCCGCTTCGGCGACATCTTCCGCAACAACGCCACCAAGAACGGCCTCGTGCCGGTGGTGGTGAGCCACGAGGTGGGCGAGCAGCTCCTACGGGCCGTGGAGGCCGACCCGACGCTGGAGATCACCATCGACGTGGCGACCCGCCGGCTCTCGGCCCCGGCCATCGGGCTCGACGTCGAGTTCCCCCTCGACGAGGCCACGCAGCACCGCTTCCTCAACGGTCTCGACGACATCGGGATCACCCTCGCCAACGAGGACGCCATCACCGCCTACGAGGCCACCCGCCCGTCGTGGATGCCGAGGAGCACCCCCACCGAGGCGTGATCACCGCTGGCGCAGCGAGCCGGGGCGATCGACCGCGGTCGGGTCCTCACCCGAGTCGCGGACCCGCACGATGCGGTTCATGGCGTTGAGGAACGCCCGAGCCGAGGCCTCCACGACGTCGGTGGACAGCCCCCGACCCGGCATCGACATGCCGTCGACCTCGAAGCGCAGGGCGACGTCGGCCAGGGCGTCCACCCCGCCGCTCACCGACGTGACGGTGTAGTCGGTGAGCACACCGTCGATCCCGGTGGCCGACTTGATGGCCTTGCAGGCCGCGTCGACCATGCCGTCACCCTCGGCGGTGGCCTCGAGCTTCTCGCCGTCGGAGTCGATGACCACCGTCGCCGTCGGCGTCGTGCTCGACCCGCCGTGGGCGTCGATCGAGCTGAGCTGGTAGGCGTAGCGGACGGTGTCGCCCATCTCCTCGGCGACGAGCGCCTCGAGGTCGGCGTCGCTCAGCTCGACCTTGCGGTCGGCGAGCTCCTTGAACCGGTTGAACACCTGGTTCAGGGCGTCGCCGTGCAGGTCGTAGCCCATCTTCTTCAGCGTGTCGGCCAGGGCGTGGCGTCCCGAGTGCTTCCCCATGACGATCTTGGACTCGCCCTGCCCGACCGCGGCCGGATCCATGATCTCGTAGGTCGTGCGCTCGGTGAGGACGCCGTGCTGGTGGATGCCGGCCTCGTGGGCGAAGGCGTTGCGGCCCACCACCGCCTTGTTGTACTGCACCGGGTAACCGGTGAGCCGGCTCACCAGACGGCTGGTCCGGGCCAGCTCCTCGGAGCGGATGGCCGTGTCGACACCGCCGAAGTAGTCGGCCCGGGTGCGCAGGGCCATGACCACCTCTTCGAGGGCGGCGTTGCCGGCGCGCTCGCCGAGGCCGTTGATGGCGCACTCCACCTGACGGGCCCCGGTGTGCACCGCGGCCAGCGAGTTGGCCACGGCCAGGCCGAGGTCGTTGTGACAGTGGGTCGAGATCACGTAGTCGCCGGGGACGATGTCACGGATGTCGCGGAGCCGCTTGGCGTACTCCTCGGGGATGCCGTAGCCCACGGTGTCGGGGATGTTCAACGTCGTGGCCCCGTTGTCGACGGCGATGCGGAGGACCTCGCACATGAAGTCGAAGTCCGACCGCGACGCGTCCTCCGGGGAGAACTCCACGTCCTCGGTGTACCGGCGGGCATGGGCGACCGCGGCGCCCGCTTCGGCCTTCACCTGGTCGGGGGTCATCCGGAGCTTGTGGGTCATGTGCGTCTCGCTGGTGGCGATGAACACGTGGATGCGCCGCCGGGGAGCGGGCTCGATGGCCTCCCAGCAGCGGTCGATGTCCTTGCGGGCGGTGCGGGACAGCCCGCACACGACCGGGCCGACGACGGATCGGGCGATCGCCTGCACGGACTCGAAGTCGCCCTGGCTGGCGATGGGGAACCCGGCCTCGATGACGTCGACCCCGAGGCGGGCGAGCTGCTCGGCGATCTCGACCTTCTCGCCCTGGTCGAGCGCGATGCCGGGCGACTGCTCGCCGTCGCGGAGCGTCGTGTCGAAGATGATCAGGCGGTTCGGGTCGTCGGCGACCTGGCGGACGGGGTCGGGGGTGGTGTCCATGGTGATCAGCGTGCCTTTCGGGGGCGGGAGGAGGGTGGACCGGAGACGAGGGGGCGAGCGCAGTCGGTGCGAAAACGCAAGAACCTCCCGGCCTGGTGGGCACAGGAGGTTCGGCGAGCACCGATATCGGGGCGCTCGCCCTACATAAGGAGAAGCTCGAAGGGCGTCGGGACGGCGGACATGCGGGTCAGTGTGCCGGGAGGGCGGCACATCGTCAACCCCGTTCGCCGCCGATCAGGTGAGCGCCGCCACCGACACGATGCCCTCGACGGCGCGGAGGGCGTCGCACACCTCCACCGGCGTGGCCTCCCCGGTGGCCAGGACCATCAACGCCGACTCGCCGGTGGCGGCCTGCCCGACGTCCATGTCGGCGATGTTGATGCCCGCCTCACCCATGATCGTGCCCACCCGGCCGATCATCCCGGGACGGTCGTCGTTGCGCACGACGAGCATGTGGCGCGCCGGCGGGACGTCGATGCGGTGGTCGTCGATCCCCACCAGACGGGCCTCGCCCTCCAGGCCGACGAGCGTGCCGGAGATCGAGTGGCCGGCACTTCGGATGCCGATCTGGTTCACGTAGTGGTGCGAGGTCGTCGTGGCGGACTCCATGACCCCGATCCCGTGCTCCTCGGCCAGCTTCGGGGCGTTGACGTAGCTCACCGGGTCGTCGCTGATGCGCCCGAAGAAGCCCTTGAGCACCGACAGCGTCAGGATCCGGGTGTCGTAGCCCCCGATCTCGCCCTCGTAGGTGATCTCGAGGTCGCTCACGCCGCCGGTGAGACCGGCGAAGAGCGCGCCGAGCCGCTCGGCGAGGGAGAGGAAGGGCCGCACGGTCTCGCTCGCCTCGGCGGCGTTGACGTTCACCGCGAAGGGCACGAACTCGCCAGCCAGGGCCAGCTCGACCATGTCGGCGATGGTGTCGCCGGCCTTGTCCTGGGCCTCGTGGGTGCTGGCCCCGAGGTGCGGGGTGACGATCACCTGCGGCAGAGCGAAGAGGGGCGACTCGGTGGTGGGCTCGGTGGCGAAGACGTCGAGGGCGGCCCCGCCGACGTGCCCGCTCTCGATGGCGGCGGCGAGGTCGGCCTCGACGACGATCCCGCCCCGGGCCACATTGATGATGCGGATGCCCGGCTTTGCCCTGGCCAGGCGGTCGGCGTCGATGAGCCCGAGCGTCTCGGGGGTCTTGGCGACGTGGATGGTGACGAAGTCGCTCACCGACATGAGGGTGTCGAGGTCGACGAGCTCGATGTTCATCTTGCGCCCCATCTCGGGCGAGACGAACGGGTCGTGGGCCACGATGCGCATGCCGAAGGCCATCGCCCGCTGGGCGACGAGCTTGCCGATCCGGCCGAGACCGATCACCCCGAGGGTCTTGTCGGCCAGCTCGACGCCCGTCCAGCGGCTGCGCTCCCAGCGGCCCTGCACCAGCGCGGCGTGGGCCTGGGGGATGTTGCGGGCCTGGGCCAGGAGCAGGGCCATGGTCTGCTCGGCCGCCGAGAGGATGTTCGACTGCGGGGCGTTGACGACCATCACGCCGCGCTCGGTGGCCGCGGCGACGTCGACGTTGTCGAGCCCGATGCCGGCCCGGCCCACCACGACCAGGTCGCCGGCGGCGGCGAGGACCTCGGCGGAGACCTGCGTGGCCGAGCGGATGATGAGCGCATGGGCTCCGGGGACGGCGGCGAGGAGCTCGTCGGGGCTCAGCCCCTCCCGGACGTCGACGGTGTGGCCGGCGGCCCGGAGGCGGTCGAGACCGCCGTCGGCGATGGCTTCGGTGACGAGGATGCGGGCCATAGGGGGACGATCCTACGGCCGGCTCCGGCGGGTCCCGACCGTCAGCCCCCGGAGGCCTTGAAGCTGATGTAGAAGGCCAGGGCGGGGATGACGACCATGGCGACGGCGAAGAGCAGCAGGACCCGCACGATGCCGTAGCGGGGGCCGGGCGCCTCCCCGCCGTCGACCTCCCGGGCCCGGCGGCGGGCTTCGCGGGCCGCCGTCCCGGCCGGCTCGGAAGACCACTCCGGGCCACGCACCCCGTCCGCCTCGGGGAGGACGTCGGCGAACGGACCGGGGTCGGGGTCGGGTGCGGCGAGGACCTCGACGGCCCGCGGGCCCTGACCGGCGACCACCGTCACCTCCACCGTCCCGTCGGGCCCGGGGCGCGTCGAGGGTCCGAGGCCGGCCAGGAGGAGGGCTTCGACGACGGGTCGGGCGGCGGCTTCGTCGTCCAGGACGGCCACGACTTCGTCCTCGGCGGCGTCAGGGTCGTGGCTCACCCCCTGTTCGTCGGCACGTTCGCGGCCGTCGTTGAGGGCCGGGGCTCAGAGCCCGACGACGTCGAGGGGCTCGATGTCGTCGGCGAGATCGAAACCGAGGACCTGGGCGTAGAACGAGGCCTCGGCCTCGAGGGCCCGGATGATGGTCTCCGCCCGGCGGAAGCCGTGCTGCTCCCCCTCGAAGGCCAGATAGGCGTGGGGCACGCCCTTGTCGGCCAGCGCCGCCACGATCATCTCGCTCTGGGCGGGGGGCACGACCTCGTCCTCCAGGCCCTGGAGCACCAGCAGCGGGCACTCGAGCTCGTCGGTGTGGTGGATCGGCGAGCGCTCCTCGTACAGGTCACGCCGGGCCGGGTAGGGGCCGACGAGCGAGTCGAGGTAGCGGGCCTCGAACTTGTGCGTGTCGCGGGCCAGGGCCTCGAGGTCGGCCACCCCGTACATCGAGCAGCCGGCCGCGAAGACCTCCCGGAACGTGAGGGCGGCGAGCGTGGTGAAGCCGCCGGCGCTGCCGCCGCGGATGATGAGCCGGTCCCGGTCGGCGTGGCCGTGGTCGACCAGGTAGCGGGTGGCACCGACGCAGTCGTCGACGTCGACGATGCCCCACTCCCCGATGAGCCGGCGGCGGTAGCTGCGGCCGTACCCGGTGGAGCCTCCGTAGTTGACGTCGACGACCCCGAAGCCTCGTGACGTCCAGAACTGCACGCCCAGGTTCAGCTGGGGACGGGCGGCCGACGTCGGCCCGCCGTGGATCATGACGATCAGCGGAGGAGCCTCGTCGTCGGGGCCCACCGTGGTGGGACTGGTCGGCGGGTAGTGGAGCGCGTGGGCGAACCGGTCACCGGTGGTGGCGAACAGGATCGGGTGCGGCCGTGAGAACCACTCGGGCGCGACCCCGAGGTCGCGGGGCGGGCGCAGGACGGCGTGGCCCACGGGGGTGGTGCCGTCGGGGTCGACGTCGGCCGGCACGTCGAGGGCGTACACGGTGGCCTCGGTGACCGGTGACGCGCCGACGGCGACGGCACCCTCGCCGAAGCCGCGGAGCGACGACCACGCCGTGACGTCCGAAGCGAGCGGGAGGACCGATCCCCCGCCGGCGGGGACGACCCCGAGGTGGTCGAGCCCGTCCCGGAAGTACGCCACCAGGATGCGGCCGTCGGCGAGGAGGGCGTAGCGCGACTGGTCGAACACCCAGTGGGGCACCCCGACCTCGGCCTCGATGGGAGCCACCGACTGCGGCTCCGGCGGCGGCGCTCCCGGGCCGGCCGCCACCCTCGTGACGACGGCGTCGGCGTCGAGGCGGTGGAGGTTCCACCAGTTGGTCCGGTCGGAGACGAACAGCAGCGAACCGTCGGGCGTCCACTCGGGCTGGCTGATCGACTCGTCGCGCCCGCCGGCCAGCACCACGACCGGCCCCGCCGCGAGGTCCTCCTGGCGGTCCGGGCCGTCGTCGAGGGTGACCACGCACAGCTCGGTGCCGTCCCACGGCAGGTCGGGGTGGTTCCAGCGGAAGAAGGCGAGGAACCGTCCGTCCGGGCTGGGCCGGGGACCGGCCACGAAGTCCGAGCCCGACACGAGCACGATCGGTTCACCGGGCTCACCGCGAGGGCGCAGGGCCACCGCCACGATCTCGTTGCTCGGCTCGCCCTCGGTGTGGTGACGCTCGCGGACGCACACCCACCATCGACCGTCGGCGGTGGGTCGGCCGTCGGCGTAGCGGTCGCCCATCGGGATGGCCGGCTCGGGCGTCAGCGGTATCGGGGCGTCGGTGCCGCCGTCGAGGCGGTACAGGCGCTGGTCCGCCCAGTTGGCGAACACGACATCGGGACCGTGCAGGTACCAGGCCCCGCCGCCGTACTCGTGGACCCGGGTCCGGGCCGAGAACCCCTCGGGGAGCATGTCGACCGGGGTGCCGTCGGCGCCCTGGCGGACCAGCTGCACCCGACCGCCCTCCTCAGGGCGCCCCTCGGCCCACCACACCCCGACCGGGCCGACCGCCAGCTCGCCGATCGACGCCGACCGGGCCACGATCGCCGCCGGGGTGATCGGCGAGGACCACGACCCGTGAGGGACGACCTCGGTCATCGTCGGAGGAGGTCGGCGATGCGCCCGACGCCCTCGACGATGTCGTCGTCGCTCACCGCGAACGACAGGCGGGCGTAGCCGGGCGCCCCGAACGCCTCACCGGGCACGATCGCCACCTTGGCCTCGTCGAGCACCACCTCGGCGAGCTCGATCGTCGACGTCGGGGTGGTTCCGCCGACGGGACGTCCGAGCACGCCCTCGAACGACGGGAACGCGTAGAAGGCCCCCTGGGGCGCCATGCTCGTCACACCGGGGATCTCGTTCAACAGGTCGTGGATGAGCCTCGCCCGCCGGGCGAAGGCCGTACGCATCCCGTCGACGTACTCGAGACCCCCCTCCAGCGCGGCCAGCGCCGCCCGCTGGGAGACGTTGGCGACGTTGGAGGTGGAGTGGGACTGGAGGTTGGTGGCGGCCTTCACCACGTCGGCCGGGCCGATCATCCACCCGACGCGCCACCCGGTCATGGCGTAGGTCTTGGCGACGCCGTTGAGGATGACGCAGGTGTCGGCGAGCTCGGGGACGAGGCCCGGCATCGACGAGAAGACGTGGTCGCCGAAGGTGAGGTACTCGTAGATCTCGTCGGTGAGCACCCAGATGCCGTGCTCGACCGCCCACTCGCCGATGGCCCGTACCTCGTCGGGCGGGTACACGGCGCCGGTGGGGTTGGACGGCGACACGAAGACCAGCGCCTTGGTGCGCGGGGTGCGGGCCGCCTCGAGCTGGTCGACGGTGACCCGGAAGCCGCTCTCGACCCCGGTGGGCAGCACCACGGTGGTGCCCCCGGCCAGGGCGATCGGCTCGGGATAGGTCGTCCAGTACGGCGCCGGCAACAGCACCTCGTCGCCGGGGTTGAGCAACGCCTCGAAGGCGTTGTACACGGCGTGCTTGCCGCCGTTGGTGATCAGCACCTGCGCGGGGGTCACCGCGGTGCCGGAGTGGCGGTTGGTGGCCTCGGCCACCGCCGCCTTGAGCTCGGGAAGGCCGCCGGCCGGGCTGTAGCGGTGGTTCCGGGGGTCGGCGCACGCCGCCTGGGCCGCCTCCACGACGTGGGGCGGCGACGGGAAGTCGGGCTCACCGGCCCCGAAGCCGATCACCGGTTCCCCCGCGGCCTTCAGGGCCTTGGCCTTGGCGTCGACGGCGAGGGTGGCCGACTCGGTGATGGCGGCGACGCGGGCGGACAGGCGCTCGGACATGGGAGATCCTTCGGCGGGGGTACCGGACGGGGCCGACGCTACCGGAGCGGCGATGGGCGCCCGTCCGAGTTGCGCCATCCGGTTTCGACCGGCGCGGCCGAGGCGCGAGACTCGCCCGGTGAGCCCCTCCGTCCCCCAGATCACCATCCCCGCCGACCTCAAGCCGGCCGACGGCCGTTTCGGCTGCGGACCGTCGAAGATCCGTCCCGAGGCGCTGGCCGCCCTGACCGCCGAGTCCGACTACCTGGGCACCAGCCACCGCCAGCTACCGGTGCAGATCATGGTGAGCCGACTGCGCAACGCCCTCGCCGAGCTGTTCGCCCTGCCCGACGGCTACGAGATCATGCTCGGCAACGGGGGATCGACGGTCTTCTGGGACGTCGCCACGTTCGGCCTCGTCGAACGCCGGAGCCAGCACCTCACCTTCGGTGAGTTCTCCTCGAAGTTCGCGGCTGCCACCGCCGCCGCCCCGTTCCTCGACGAGCCCCAGGTCCTCCGCAGCGAACCGGGCACCCACCCCGATCCGGTCGCCGACCCCGACGTCGACGCCTACTGCTTCACCCACAACGAGACCTCGACCGGGGTGGCGATGCCCCTCGTGCGCCCCGAGGGCACGACGAGGGACGACGCCCTCGTGCTGGTCGACGCGACCTCCGCCGCCGGCGGGCTGCGCTTCGATCCCGCACAGACCGACGTCTACTACTTCGCCCCCCAGAAGTGCCTCGCCTCTGACGGTGGGCTCTGGCTGGCGGCGGTCTCCCCCGCCGCCGTCGAGCGCATCGAGCGCATCGGGGCGTCCGAGCGCTGGATACCGGAGTCCCTCAGCCTCACGGTGGCCCTCGCCAACTCCCGCAAGGACCAGACCTACAACACGCCGGCGCTGGCCACCGTCTTCCTGGCCACCCACCAGGCCGAGTGGATCAACGAGAACGGCGGCCTGCACTTCGCGGCGTCACGCTGCGACCGGTCGGCGGCCACGATCTACGACTGGGCCGAGAGCCGCCCGTGGGCCACCCCCTTCGTGAAGGACCCGGCGGATCGCAGCCACGTGGTGGCCACCATCGACCTGGACGACTCGATCGACGCCACCGTCGTGAGCAAGGTGCTGCGGGCCAACGGCATCGTCGACACCGAGGCCTACCGCAAGCTGGGGCGGAACCAGATCCGGGTGGCGCTGTTCCCGGCCATCGACCCCGACGACGTGGCGGCGCTCACCGTCTGCGTCGACCACGTGGTCGACGCCCTGAGCTGAGCCGACCGGTTCAGCGGGGCCGACGCGCCCAGTGGAGCGCCCCTCCGGGAGCCAGCGCCTCGGGGAGGTCGCCACCCAGGGTGTGGGCCTGCCAGGTGACCTCGTCGTTCATCGAGCGGGGGAACACCACCTCGTCGGTGGCCATCAGCTCGTCGACGGCGGCCGCCCAGCGAGCCGGCTCCCGGTCCTCGAGCACCACGCCCCGGTTCTCACCGAGCACCACACGTGCCGCCCGCCCGGCGCCGACCGAGAACGACTCGCCCGACACGGTGCAGCTCGGATGGCACAGCCACGCCACGAACGACGCCACGTCCTCGGGCGGGTACCGGGCGGCGAACAGCTCGGCCATCGGCCCCGCCGGGAGGGAGCGGGTCAGGCGGGTCCACGCCGACGGCATGATCGCGTTCACGCCGATGCCGTCGCGCCGCCCCTGCCCGGCGAGCGACCGGGTGAGGCCGTAGAGCGCCGACTTCGCCGCCGAGTACGGCGGGGTGGTCGAGGCCCCGAACATCGACGGCGACGAGGTCATCACGACGCGGCCGGCGGGAGCGGCCGCGAGGTGGGGCCAGGCGGCCGCGGTGACGGCGATCGAGCCCCGCAGCGTGACGTCGATCGTCGGGCGCCACCGGGCCTCGACTCCCGGCCCGATCGGGCCGCCGGCCCCGATGCCGGCGTTGTTGACCACGATGTCGACCCGGCCGTAGGCGCCCAGCGCCGTGTCGACGACGGCCGCACCGTCGGTCACGACGTCGTGGCTGTCGGTCGTGGCCTCGCCCCCGGCGGCCACGATCTCGGCGACGACGGTCGCCGCCGAGGGCACGTCGTCACCGTGGGGGAGGCCGACGTCGTTGACCACCACCCGGCATCCCCGCTCGGCGAGGAGGAGGGCATGGGCCCGGCCGAGCCCTCCGGCCGCCCCGGTCACCACGGCCACCTCACCGTCGAAGACGAGAGGGACCACGGGACCGTCATCCACGCGGCATGCCCCCCGACACCGAGTGGAACTCCCCGGTGACGTAGGACGAGGCGTCGCCGGCGAGGTAGAGCACCGGCCCGACGATCTCCTCGGTCTCGGCGACGCGCTTGAGCATCGTCGCCGAGCCGGCGCGCTCGTAGAAGCCGGGGAACGCCGCCTCGGCGCCCTCGGTCATCTCACTGCGGATCGGTCCCGGACAGATGGCGTTGACGCGGATGCCCCACTCGGCCCACTCCTGGGCCATCACCTTGGTGAGCGTGAGCAGGCCCGCCTTCGAGGCCCCGTAGGACCCGTTGCCGGGCCCGCCGATGAAGGCGCCGACGGTGGAGATGTTGACGATGCTGCCGCCTCCGCCGTCACGCATGATCGGGGCGGCCAACGTGGAGAGCCGCAACGGGCCGTCCAGGTTCACCGCGAAGACCTTGCGCCACAGCTCGTGGCTGATGTCGACGAGGGGGTCGGACGTGGGGTTGATCCCGGCGTTGTTGACCACGACGTCGATGCGGCCGAAGCGCTCGACGACGTCGTCCACGAGCTTCGGGATCTCGTCCCAGTCGCCCATGTGGCAGGCCCGACCCATGACCGCCGCCCCGTGGCGCTCGCCGAGCTCGGCCGCCACCCGGTCGCAGAGGTCCTGCTTGCGGCTGACCACCACGACCGACCCGCCGCTGGCCGCGAAGCCGTCGGCCATGGCCCGGCCGAGGCCCTTGGTGGCCCCGGTCACGATCACGACCTTGCCCGAGAAATCGAACGACACCGGCACTTGTGCTCCCCTTCGTCGGATGCCCGGGCGCGGACCGGCCCACGGCGCACGCCGGAGCGTAGGCGCCGCGGGCCGGCCGTCCCCCCGTCCCGCTCGGTCAGCCGGCGGCTGCCGCGAACCCCTTGTCGAGGTCGGCGATGATGTCCTCGACGTTCTCGAGTCCCACCGAGAGCCGGACGAGGCCCGGCTCGACGCCGGTGGAGACCTGCTCGACCTCGGTGAGCTGGGAGTGGGTGGTGCTGGCCGGGTGGATGGCCAGGCTGCGCACGTCGCCGATGTTGGCGACGTGGCTGTGCAGCTCGAGCGCCTCGACGAACTTCTGGCCGGCCTCCTTGCCGCCGGCGATCACGAAGGCCGGCACCGAGCCGTAGCCCCTGCCGCCGGTGTAGCGGGTGGCCAGCTCGTGCCAGGGGGAGCTCGCCAGCCCGGCGTACTGCACCGACTCGACCTGGGCGTGTCCGGCGAGGTGGTCGGCGACGGCCCGGGCGTTGGCGTTGTGCCGCTCCATCCGCAGGCTCAGCGTCTCGAGGCCCTGGAGGAACAGGAACGAGTTGAACGGCGTGATGGCCGCCCCCATGTCGCGCAGCAGCTGCACCCGTGCCTTGATGACGTAGGACCCGGGTCCGAGCGCCGGCCAGTAGGTGAGGCCGTGGTAGCTCGGGTCGGGCTCGGTGAACATCGGGAACTTGTCGTTCGCGGAGAAGTCGAAGCTCCCCCCGTCGACGATGACCCCGCCGATCGACGTGCCGTGGCCGCCGATGAACTTCGTGGCGGAGTGCACGACGATGTCGGCGCCCCACTCCAGCGGGCGGATCAGCCACGGGGAGGCGACGGTGTTGTCGACGATGAGCGGCACCCCGACCTCGTGGGCCACGCCGGCGACGCCCTCGATGTCGAGGACGTCGTTGCGGGGGTTGCCGATGGTCTCGCCGTAGAAGGCCTTCGTGTTGGGCTGGACGGCCTTGCGCCAGGCATCGAGGTCGTCCGGGTCGTCGAGGAAGGTGACGTCGATGCCGAACTTGGGCAGCGTGTAGTGCAGGAGGTTGTAGGTGCCGCCGTACAGGGCGGCAGAGGCCACGACGTGGCTGCCCGCCTCGGCGAGGTTCATGATGGCCATGGTCTCGGCCGCCTGGCCCGAGGCCACCGCCAGTGCGCCGGGGATGCCGACGGCGGTCTGGGTCGCCCCCTCGAGGCTGGCGATCCGCGCCTCGAAGACCCCCTGCGTGGGGTTCATGATGCGGGTGTAGATGTTGCCCATCTCCGCCAGCGCGAAGAGGTTGGCGGCGTGGGTCGTGTCACGGAACTGGTACGAGGTCGTCTGGTAGATCGGTACCGCCCGCGCGCCCGTGGTGGGGTCGGGCTCCTGCCCGGCGTGGATCTGACGGGTGTCGAAGCCCCACTGGTCGCTCATCGGTTCTCCTCACTGGTCACGACGACGGTCGTGTGACGGCGGTCGCCGAGCCTAGGGCGCCGAATCCCGACCTGCCAAGTCGACTTTAGGGCCGGAGGGGGCGCCGCCGCTCCCGGGGGTCGGCCACCATCGGGGGCGTGTAGCCGGCGTCGGCCCATGTGAAGTTCGTGGCCGGCGGCACGATCTCGTCGATCCGGTCGAGCACATCGGCGGTGAGCTGCACGTCGGCGGCCCCCAGCTGGCTGCTGAGCTGCTCCATCGTGCGGGGCCCGATGATGGCCGAGGTCACGGCCGGGTTCCCGATGACCCAGGCCACGGCGAGGTGCACGAGCGAGAGGCCGGCCTCCTCGGCGAGGTCGGCCAGCGCGTCGGCGGCGTCGAGCTTGGCCTGGTTGCCGGGCACCGAGAGGTCGTAGCGGTCGGGCACACGGCTGGCCCGACGGCTCTCGGGGTCGACACCGCCCTTGCGCCAGCGACCGGAGAGCCATCCTCCGGCGAGGGGGCTCCACGGGATGACCCCCATCCCGTGGCGCCGGCAGGTCGGCAGCACGTCGGCCTCGATGCCCCGCACGAGGATCGAGTAGGGCGGCTGCTCGCAGACGAAGCGCTCCAGGTTGCGGCGCTCGGCGGCCCACTGGGCCTCGACGATCTCCGACGCCGGGAAGGTCGAGCTGCCGATGTAGCGCACCTTGCCCTGGCGGACGAGGTCGGTGAGGGCGCCCAGCGTCTCCTCGACGTCGAGGCGCGGGTCGGGGCGGTGGACCTGGTACAGGTCGATGTGGTCGGTGCCGAGCCTGCGCAACGAGCTCTCGACCTCCTTCATGATCCAGTACCGCGAGGCCCCGCTGCGGTTCGGCCCCTCCCCCATCGGCGCGTAGAACTTGGTGGCCAGCACCACCTCGTCGCGTCGACCGGCGATGGCCCGACCGACGATCTCCTCGCTCTCGCCGGCCGAGTACACGTCGGCGGTGTCGATGAAGTTGATGCCGGCATCGAGGGCCGCGTGGACGACGGCGATCGAGTCGTCGTGGTCGGGGTTGCCCCACGCCCCGAACATCATGGCGCCCAGGCAGAGCGGGCTGACCTCCAGGCCGGTTCGGCCGAGCCTCCGGTAGTGCACGTTCGTTCCCCCTCGTCGACGACCGGGCCACCGTACCGGCGGCGGGGTCGGCCGGCTCAGGCCGGCGTCTGGCCGTCGAGGAGGGGGACGGTGCCCGTGGCCGGGTCGAAGTGGCGCAACCATGTGACCAGCCACTCGGGGTCGACGAGGTCGTCGGGGTGGTGGCCGGGCATGGCCGAGACGACCATGTCGGGCAGCGTGACGAAGGCGATGCTGAACGCCGCGACCACCAGGCGGCACCACGCCACCGGCGACCGCCAGCGCCCGGAGCCGAACATGAGCGTGAGCACCGACAGGACCGTGAACCACGCCAGGATGGCGAAGGTCAGCGTGGTGGCGACGGCGTAGCGCAGCCGGGACCCGTCGACGGCCTGGTACACGTCGAAGGCCACGCTCTTGTGCTCGACCTCCTCGGCGAGGTGCCACAGGAACAGCGCGCCGACCTGGGGATCGGCGCCGCCGAAGAGGGTCTCGTGGTGGCGCTCGGACCACCGGGCGATGGAGAAGGCGATCGTCTCCGACCCGGCGGCGAAGGCCAGGTTGAAGCGCGGGCTGCGGGTGCGGGCCAGCCAGGCGTAGGTCCGGGCCATCCACCCCTCCAGGCGTCGGATGCCCGGGGCCCGAGCCGCGATGAGGTCGTTGAAGCGGCGGTGCTGGGCGTGGTGGCGGGCCTCCTGGTGGCAGAACGCTCGGGTCGTGGCGGCCAGCTCCGGGTCCAGATCGGGAACGGCGGCGCGCACGGTGGCCACGAAGTACGGCTCGGCGTAGGGCATGAGCAGCGACACGGCGTCCATGGCGTAGGACAGCTCGGGCCTCGTGGGGTTCCAGCCCGGCTCGAGATCGGCAGGGAGGTCGAACCGCACGCGCCGTTCGACGAGGAGCGGCGCACTGGACACCTCACCTTCGTCGGCAGGTCCGGGCCCCTTCTGAACCGATGGTGGGCGACGGTCGCGCCTCACCCCTAGCGTGAGGCAGGTGGGCACGTGGGCGGAGGACGTGGTCGAGCGGTCCGACGCCGCGTTGCGCCGCGTCGCCGATCCGAGCCGGGCACCGCAGATGCAGGCCTACATGAAGGACGTCGCCCCGTTCCTCGGGGTGGCGGCGGGACCCCGGCGCATCGCCCTGCGGCACGCCTGGGAGGGACTCGCGGACCCGACCAGCGACGAGCTCGGTGACGCGTCGCTCGGCCTGATGGCGCTCCCCGAACGGGAGCTGCACCACGCCGCCTGCGACCTGATCGACCACTACCGGCGCCGCGCCGACGACCAGTTCTGCGACCGGTACGTCGAGGAGCTGCTGACGACGAAGCCGTGGTGGGACACCGTCGACGGCCTGGTGCACGCCGCCGTCAGCCCGTTGTGCCGTCGGTACCCACTCGACCCGCTCGTCGACCGCTGGTCGGGTTCCGGTGACCGCTGGCTGATCCGTGCCGCCATCGGCCACCAGCGGGGCTGGAAGCAGGACACCGACGTCGCCCGCGTGCTGGCGCTCTGCGGGGAGCACTGGTCCGACCGGGAGTTCTTCGTGGCCAAGGCCATCGGTTGGGCGCTCCGGGACCTCTGCCGGATCGACCCGGAGGCGGTGCGGGCATTCCTCGCCGACCACCCGATCCGCAACGCCGTCGCCGAACGCGAGGCCTGGCGAGGGCTGCAGCGGGCTGGGGGCTGAAGGACCTCAGGCGGCGAGGGTGAGGGCTGCGGCCCGGCGGCGGGCCATCGCCGCGGTGGCCTGCTCCTCGTCGATCGACTCGGCCGAGAGGGACAAGTGCCATCGGTGCCCGGCGTGCACGCCGGTCCGGTGCAGAGGATCGAGCTCGGACTCCCCCTGCAGGGCGTCGGCGTCGACGGGATCGGGCAGGAGCTCGTCGAGTCCGGGCAGGCGCAGGGGCAATGGAGGTGGGCGCCGTCGTCGGGGCGGTGTACTGGTGAGCGTCTCGCCATCGGGGCGACCGAAGGTCAACGTGCCGTCGCGGGCGGCGGTGACCGACCAGCCGTCACGGTGCACCACCCCGTGGTGCGAGGCGCACAACCCGGCCAAGTTGGCCAGCGCCGTGGGGCCACCGGCCGACCAGTGCTCGACGTGGTGGGCGTCGACCCACTCGGCCTTGGCGTCGCAACCGGGGAACCGGCAGCCCTGGTCGCGCACGAGCAGGGCGTCGCGCAGGGGCGCGTCGGCGAGGCGGACGGCCCGGCCGTGGTCGAGGACCCGCCCTTCGGCGGTGAGCAACCGTTCGATCGTGGTGCCCGTGCCGAAGATCTCGCGCACCGCAGCGGCGGGGAGGCGGTGGCCGTCGAAGGTCGTGGCGGCGCCGGTGGCCTCGGCCAACGCGTGGCGCAGCAGCCCTTCCTCGACCACCGACGTCGGGCGCAGGGCGCAGAACAGCTCCAGGTCGGCGGCGGTGTGGATGCCGAGGCCTCGCAGCATCGCCGCGTAGAGGTCGGGAAGGTCCATGACGGCCAGCAGGTGGGGGTGCTGGCGCCCGGGCCGATCGCCCTTCGCGGCGTAGTGGTCGAGGGTGAACCGGGCCATGCGGCGCAGGCTCTCGGCCCGCCGCTCGGCGGCGGTGCGGAACTCGCCCGGCGCGTCGGGCCGCTCGACCACCCGCAACGCCGTCTCCAGCAGTTCGGCGGTGAGCGCGTCGAGGTCGCCGTCGAGCACCCCACGACCGGCGAGCGTCCGCGAGAGGTGCACGTACGCGTCGACCTCGGGTGGCCCATCGAGCTCAGCGGGATCGGGGGCGGCCACCGCCTCGGCCCGCAGCACCCACTCGCGGAGCGCGCTCCGGGTGTCGGCCACGCCGAGGCCCACCAGGTGGGGCGAGACCTCGGCGTCGTGCTCGGCGTAGAGGCCGACCAGCGTGCGGGGCACCACAGCGGTGACGACCTCGATCTGGGCGCCGGTCAGCGCACCACCGAACCAGAGGTCGGCGAGCGTCGGCCACTGGCGGAGGCGCTCGACCCGCACCACGAGACGCTTGGCGTCGCGATCGGTGAGGGCGGCGTTGGCCTTCAACCACCCGACCGGGGAGCGCCACCCCTCGACGTCGTGGGTGCCGGCGGCGAGGAACCGCACCAACGACTCGCACAGCCGGGCCTCGAGCCGATCCCGTGCGACGAGCAGATGACGGACCGACTCGCCGTCGCCCCGCGGGTCCACGGTCTCGATGCCCTCCATCACCCGCCCGACGATCCCCGGAACCATGCCCGAACCCTATCGAACATGTGCGCGGAATGCAACGAGAAATATCAGAAAATCATTGAGCTTCTCGTTCCGAGTTCGCCCGACCACCCACCGCGCCGGACGCCGGGACGGGGCCGACGCCCGGCGCCGGCGTCCGCTCAGCCCTGGGCACCGCCGGACGTCTCGGCCACACTCTTCCGGCCGGCGGAGATCCACGGCATCATCGCCCGGAGCTCCTTGCCGGTCGTCTCGATCGGGTGGGCGGCGCCCGCCTCACGGAGGGCGTTGAAGTTCGCCCGGCCGGACTCGGACTCGGCCACCCACTCGTCGGCGAACTTCCCGGAGGTGATCTCCTCGAGGATCCGCTTCATCTCGGCCTTGGTCTCGGCGGTGATCACCCGGGGACCGCGGGTGACGTCGCCGTACTCGGCGGTGTCGGAGATGGAGTAGCGCATCCCGGCGATGCCCTCTTCGTACATGAGGTCGACGATGAGCTTCACCTCGTGGAGGCATTCGAAGTAGGCCATCTCGGGCTGGTACCCGGCCTCGGTGAGCGTCTCGAACCCGGCCTGGACGAGGGCGGTGAGCCCGCCGCAGAGCACGGCCTGCTCGCCGAAGAGGTCGGTCTCGGTCTCCTCGGTGAAGGTGGTCTCGATGACGCCGGCCCGGGTGCCGCCGATGGCGTCGGCATAGGCGAGCGCGAGGTCGCGGGCGTGGCCGGTGGCGTCCTGCTCGACGGCGATGAGGCAGGGCACGCCGCCGCCCTCGGTGTACGTCCGTCGCACCAGGTGGCCCGGGCCCTTGGGGGCGGCCATGGCCACGTCGACCCCCGCCGGCGGCACGATGCGCCCGAAGCGGATGTTGAACCCGTGGGCGAAGAACAGGGCGTCGCCCTCGGAGAGATTGGGGGCGATCTCGGCGTCGTACACGGCCTTCTGCTCGGTGTCGGGCAGGAGGATCATGATGACGTCGGCCCACGCGGCGGCCTCGCCGATGGGCAGCACCTTCAGGCCCTCGGCCTCGGCCTTGGCCTTCGACGACGAACCCTCGCGCAGGCCGACGACGACGTCGACACCGGACTCCTTGAGGTTGAGGGCGTGGGCGTGGCCCTGCGAGCCGTACCCGATCACCGCCACCTTGCGGTCGGCGATGAAGGAACGGTCGGCATCGGCTTCGTAGTACACGGTGGCCACGGGGACTCCAGTCGGGGTGTTCGTCGTCGGTGGGAGAGCGGGTCGAGCGGGAACTCGAACCGGGAGAGGTTAGGACGCGTCGTCGACGGCGGAAAGCTGCGCCGAACGCCGTTCGATGCGGGGCAGCGCCACCCGGCCGGTGCGCTGCATGGCCACCACGCCGTAGTTGGCGATGAGCTCGGCGAAGTCGTCGAGCTTCTGCGGGGCCCCTTCGAGCACCAGGGTGAGCTCGTCGAAGCCCACGCCCACCACGCGTCCCTCGAACACCCCGGCCAGCTCGATGACCTGCCCGCGGGCCTCGGGCGGGGCCGACACGGTGACGAGGAGGAGCTCGCGCTCGACGGCGTCGCCGGGCGCCAGGTCGTCGATCCGGACGACGTTGATGAGCTTGTCGAGCTGCTTGACGATCTGTTCGAGCGGGGCCCGCTCGACGTCGACGACGACGGTGATGCGGCTGAAGCGCTCGTCGTCGGTGGGGGCGACGGCGAGGGAGTGGATGTTGTAGCCGCGGCGGGCGAACAACCCCGCGACGCGGGCCAGCACACCGGGCTTGTCCTCGACGAGGACCGACAGGATGTGCTGACGGCGGGTGGTGGGCATCGTCATGCCTCCGGGCCGATCTGGATGTCGGAGTTGGACGCCCCGGAGGCCACCATCGGGAAGACCTTCTCCCGGGCGTCGGTGCGGAAGTCGATGACGACGGGCCGGTCGTCGATGCTGTTGGCCTTCTCGATGGCGGGCAGCACCTCTTCCGGCGACTCGACCCGCATGCCGACGCAGCCCATGGCCTCGGCCCACATCTTGTAGTCGGGCAGGTCGGGCGAGAGGTACACCTCGCTGTAGCGCTCCTCGTAGAACATCTCCTGCCACTGGCGCACCATGCCCAGGTAGGCGTTGTTGAGGATGGCGATCTTCACCGGGATGCGCTCGGCGGCCGCCGTGACGAGCTCCTGGGCGGTCATCTGGAAGCACCCGTCCCCGTCGACGGCCCACACCATCTTGTCGGGGCGGCCGACCTTGGCGCCGATGGCGGCGGGCACGGCGAAGCCCATGGTGCCGAGGCCACCGGAGTTCACCCAGGTGTAGGGGTGGTTGAACGTCCAGTACTGCGAGGTCCACATCTGGTGCTGGCCGACGCCGGAAGCGACGATGCAGTCGTCGGGGGTGTTGTCGCGCAGCTGCTCGAGCACGTACTGGGGCTTCAGCAGCTCGCCCGGCTCGGACTGGGTGTAGGTCAGCGGGTAGCGCTCCTGCCACCCGCTGATCGTCGACTTCCACTCCGAGCGGTCGGGCTGGTTGGCGGGGGCGCCGAGGTCGCGAAGGGCGGTGATGAGCTCCTCGATGACGAGCCGGGCGTCACCGGTGATGCCGACGTCGGGCCGGCGCACCTTGCCCAGCTCGGCGGGGTCGATGTCGACGTGGATGATCTTGGCGTGGGGGGCGAAGGCGTCGATCTTGCCGGTGACGCGGTCGTCGAAGCGCGACCCGAGGGCCACCAACAGGTCGGACTCCTGCATGGCGGTGACGGCCGTGTAGTTGCCGTGCATGCCCGGCATGCCGAGGCAGAGCGGGTGGTCGTCGGGGATCGCCCCCCGACCCATCAGGGTGGTGACGACGGGGAGATCGAGGAGCTCGGCCAGGGCGGTGAGAGCCTCGGCGCCGCGGGCCTTGAGGATGCCGCCACCGGCGTACAGGACCGGTCGCTGCGCCTGACCGATGAGCTCGGCGGCCGCCCGGACGAGGGCGGGGTCGCCCTCGAGGCGGGGCGAGTAGCCGGGGAGGTCGACCGACTCCGGCCAGTACCAGTCCATCGCCGAGTTCGGGTTGGTCGGATCGACGATGTCCTTCGGGATGTCGATCAGCACCGGGCCGGGACGCCCGGTGGTGGCGATGTGGAACGCCTCCCGGACCGCCCGGGGGATGTCCTCGGCCCGGGTCACCAGCTCGTTGTGCTTGGTGATCGAGCGCGTCATGCCGACCGTGTCGACCTCCTGGAAGGCGTCGGTGCCGATGGCCCTCGTGCCCACCTGGCCGGTGATCACGACGAGGGGCACCGAGTCCATGTAGGCGTCGGCCAGGGGGGTGACGATGTTGGTGGCCGCCGGACCCGAGGTCACCATGGCCACTCCGGGGCGGCCGGTGACCTGGGCGTAGCCCTCGGCCATGTGCCCGGCGCCCTGCTCGTGGCGCACGAGGATGTGACGGATCGGCGAGTCGATGATCGGGTCGTACACCGGCAGGATGGCCCCGCCGGGCAGGCCGAAGATCACGTCGACGCCCTCCATCTCGAGGGACTTGATGAGGGCGGCGCCGCCGTTGGTGTTCATGGTGTGGTCCTCTGGGAGCTGAGCGGTTCGTGGGGGACGGGGACGGGCCGACGGTGGGCCCCGGGGGCGAAAACGGGACCGACCTCCCACAGGCGGGAGGTCGGGGAGCGCACGCGGCGAGGAGGGCCGGCGAGCGCTAGCGGAGTACTACGAGCGAGGAGACGGTGGTGTCCGTGGGCCTCATAGGCCAACAAGTGTGCCCCCGGCGAGGCGCGGATGGCAACTCGTGGCCCACGAGGGACACGGATGCCCGTCAGCGACGGAAGAGGTCGAGCAACCAGCGCAGGAGCGTGACCAGCTTCGCCAGCGGGCTGGGACGCTCGACGACGTAGGGGCAGGCCACCGTCGCCGAGTTCCCCGCCAGATCGGTGCCCTCGAGCGTGACCGTCCGGGACCCCACCGTCGACGTGTCGGCCGGGGTGCTGACGGTGGGCGACGTCGGACCCGAGCCGGTGTCGGTGACCGTGCCGGTGACCAGCGCCGGCGTCTGCCCGACGGTGAACCGGGGGGTGGCCCCGCAGGTCACGGTGGGAGCGGTGCGATCGACGAGGGCGGGCCCCGATGGATCGCGGATCACCCCCGGGGCGGGATCGTCGTCGCCGAAGGCGTCGTCGGTGAGCGTGAGCACCACCGGGTTGGCGGCCACGTCGGCGGCGAGGGAGGTGGCGTCGACCCATGCGCCGCCCACGAACTTGAGCCAGGCGTTGGGCGTGGCGCCCGCCGCGCTCCGGTAGACCTGCACCGTGACGCTGCCACCGGGGGCCACACCGCTGACGGTGAAGTCCACGAGACCGAAGGGCACCGTCGCTCCGGGGGGCAGCGGCGTGCCGAGCGTGGCCGGGTCGACGGCGGCGACACCCTGCAACGTGAGGCCGGCCGGCACGGCCACGGTGACGTAGCCCCCGCCGACGGCCGCGGGGAGCGAGGACACCTCGGGCTGCGCAGAGTCGAGGATGCCGTCGAGGTTCCCGTCGCCACCGTTGGGCCCGGCGTCCTCGACGGCCGCGGGTACGCCGTCGGCGTCGTCGGGAGGCGCCACCGCGCAGCCCGCCGCGCCCGGGGTGGCGAGCGGGGCGAGCAGGAACGAGCACGCCGCCGTCTCCCCCGCCCCGACCGTGACGGTGACGGACTGGCTGCGCAAGGGATAGCCCGCGGCGAAACCCCCACCGAGGGCGGCGAGGGAGTAGGTGCCGGCCGGTCGGCCGGTGAGATCGAAGGCGCCCGCCGTGCTCGGCACGACGGAGAAGCCCGGGCAGAACCCGAGGGGCGGGGTGAACACCGACGCATCGGTGGCGCCCGGGCACAGGATCACCCCGTCGTCGATGCCGCCGGCCAACGGGAGCCCGTCGGCCCTGGAGTAGACCCCGGTGATGCGGGCGGCGGCCGGAAGGGTGAGGTCGAGGACGGACGCGACGCCTTCGGCGATGGTGACCTGACCGGCCGGGCTCAACGGCGACCCGGGCCCGGCGCCGACGGCGACCGACCGCAGGCCCGGCTCGAGCGACGGGAACGAGTACGCGCCCCCGGTCACGGTCTGGGCGCTCGTCACCGAGAGCGCGGTGGAGCCGGAGAGTTGGACCACGGCTCCGTCGACGGCGTTGCCGTTGGCGTCGCGCACCGTGCCCGAGAGCGAACCGGCGGCGCGAAGGCGCAGGGACCCGACCGGGGTCGCGGTGCCGGCGACCACCACCGCGGGTGCGACGACGGAGGGGTACACGGTCGGCACGGGCTCGAACCCGCCGGGCGATGCCACGACGGTCACCGGACCAGGGGCGACCGCAGTGGTCTCGAAGGTGCCGTCCGAGCCGGAGAAGGCGGTCGCGCACGCACCGGCGGCGACGCACGCACTCACCACCGCGCCGGCGCGGCCCGAGCCGCCCGGGTCGGTCACGGTGCCGGAGATCCGGCCGCCCAGCGGCAACGTGACGTCGCGTGCGTTGGCACCCGACACGAGCACGACGGGACCGAGGACCGTGGAGTAGAAGTCGACGCTCGACGAGGCGGCGACGCGCAGCTCGTAGGCCCCCGGCGCCACACCGGTGAAGCCGTAGCTCCCGGCGTTGATCGCGGAGGTCTCGCAGTCCGCGCCCTGGCAGAGCTGGACGAACACCGAGTCGGTGGGGCGACCGCCGCTGTCCACGGTGCCGGAGAGGTCCGCATCCCCGGGTGTCAGGGCACCCGCGCCGAGCGGGAGGGCGGCCACGGCGAACGACGAGACGACCGCCGCCACCAGGGCCCGACGCCAACCATGCATGGACGACCTCATCGTGCACCCCTCTCGCCCTACCCGGATCGCTCCTGACCTCACGTTCGTCGGTCGGTCTACCAGACGGTCGATGGGCCGATCGGCCCTTCTCGCACCGGGCCACGATGTCCCGACCCCGGACCGTGCCGGCCCCGTGATCGCCGCCCCGCCCGCGCCCACGGCCACCGTGGCTCCTCGGCCGGTACGTCGCTCGTGCCGGACGCCCGGAAGGGCCGTCAGCCGGTGAAGCGTGGGGTGACGGCTGCCGAGCGGGCGGCCGCCGAACGCACCGCCGGCGAGGTGGCGCTCGCATCGACCGACGCCATCGCGGTCGAGGTCGACGTGGGAATGGGCGCCTCGAGCGGTACCGACGTGGTCGACGTGGTCGACGTGGTCGCGTCGGGTCCGCAGTCGGCGGGCTGATCGGCGGGGTCGTAGGTGATCACCACCGCGCCGTCGCCCTCGTTGAACCCGGTCTCGAACACCGTGCCGGCCGGACCGAAGCTCGAGCCACCGCCACCGCCGCCACCCGTGCCGTAGGAATCGGTGGCCGCGCCACCACCGCCGCCGCCGAAGTACCCGCCGCCACCGCCACCGCCACCGGCGACCCAGAGACCCTCGCCCTTGAGCTGCGGCACGCCCGACCCGCCCCCGCCGTCGCCACCCTGGAGCGCAAGGCCGGGCGTGGCGGTGACGTCGCCGGCGACGTCGGCGCCGGCGGCGCCGCCGACCGTGTCGGTGCCGCCGCCTCCTCCGGCGGTCAGGCCTCTCGGACTGCCGGGGCCGCCGGCGGAGCCGGTCAGACCGCCGTCGCCGCCGAACGCCTGGTCGGGGTCACCCGGACCGCCGAAGGCACCGACCCCTCCGCCCCCACCCGCGACGACCAGCGGCGAGGCCCCGGCCAGGATGCCCGAGAAGCCACCACCACCCCCGCCACCCTCTGGACGGATCACGTCGAAGGTGGCGGTGATGCCGCCGTTCCCGCCGCCGCCGAAGCCACCGGCTCCCGGAACGTCCCGAAAGGGAGCACGACCGCGACCACCGACCACGACGCCCGTCAGGGCGCCCGGTGTGACCGCCAGCGGAGCCACGACGCGAGCGCCGAGCCCAGCCAGGGCGGTCAGGTCCGGGCCCAGCGGAGGCCGTTCGCCGCGCCCCCCGGAGGCGCCCCAGGCCTCGACGGTGACGGCGCAGATCCCCGCCGGAACGGTCCACTCGACGGCGCCGGGCTCGGTGAACGACACGACCACCTCGGTCGTCCCCTCGCCCCCGGCGACCATCGGAACGCCCAGGACGGAGGCGACAGCCAGAACGCCCGCGATGAGCCCAGCTCTCATGATCCGTGACATGCCTCGTGCCCTTCCGGCCGTGTGGCTCCGGCAAAAAGTACCAACAGCGGAGGCGGGAGGCGGGGGCGCCTACCTGGGCAGGGTGATGGCGCCGCGCTCGGCGCCCTGGGCCAGGCTGGCGTACTTGGCCAGCACACCGCTGGTGTAGCGGGGCTCGGGCAGCTTCCACTCGGCCCGACGACGGTCGAGCTCGGCGTCGTCGACCACCAGGTCGATGGTGTGGGTGACGGTGTCGATGACGATGCGGTCGCCGTCACGCACCAGGGCGATGGGACCGCCGTCGACGGCCTCGGGCGCCACGTGGCCGATGCAGAAGCCACGCGTGCCCCCGGAGAAGCGACCGTCGGTGACGAGGGCCGTGTCGCCACCCCGACCGGCTCCCTTCACCGCACTGGTGACGGCGAGCATCTCGCGCATCCCCGGCCCCCCCTTCGGACCCTCGTAGCGGATCACGATGACGTCACCGGGCTCGATGCCGCCCGCCAGGACGACGTCCATGGCGTCGGCCTCACCGTCGAACACACGGGCCACGCCCTCGAAGCGGTCGAAGTCGATACCCGCCACCTTCACGACGGAGCCCTTCGGGGCCAGGGAACCGGTCAGGACGGCGATCCCGCCGACGGCGTGGATGGGATCGGACACCGGGTGGACCACCGCGCCGTCCGGTCGAGGCGGAGCGATGTCGGCCAGGTTCTCGGCCATCGTCCGGCCGGTGACGGTGAGGCAGTCGCCGTGGAGCACGCCCGCCTCGAGGAGCTCGGCCATGACGGTCGGGATCCCGCCGATGCGGTCGACGTCGACCATGTGGTACGCCCCGTTGGGCTTCGTGTCGGCGATGTGGGGCACCCGTGCCGCCACCTTGTTGAAGTCGTCGAGGTGCAGGTCCACGTGGGCCTCGGCGGCGATGGCCAGCAGGTGCAGCACGGCGTTGGTGGAACCTCCGAGGGCCATGAGGACGGCGATGGCGTTCTCGAAGGCCTGCTTCGTGAGGATCTGGCGGGGACGGATGTTGCTGCGCAGGAGCTCCATGACCGCGGCGCCGGAGGCCTTGGCGAAGTCCTCTCGGCGCCGGTCGACCGCCGCCGGCGATGCCGACCCGGGCAGCGACATGCCGAGGGCCTCCCCGATGGCCGCCATGGTGTTGGCCGTGAACATCCCGGCGCAGCTCCCCTCGGTGGGGCAGGCGTTGCGCTCGATGGCGTCGAGCTCCGCCCGGTCGATCGTCCCGGCCGCTTCGGCCCCGACGGCCTCGAACACCGACACGATGTCGAGCACCTGGCCGTTGTGGTTCCCCGGCAGGATCGACCCGCCGTAGACGAAGACCGAAGGCAGGTTGAGGCGGGCCGACGCCATGAGCATCCCCGGAAGGCTCTTGTCGCACCCCGCGAAGCTGACCAGCGCGTCGAGGCGCTCGGCGTGCATCACCGTCTCCACCGAGTCGGCGATGACCTCCCGGCTCACGAGCGAAGCGCGCATCCCCTCGTGGCCCATGGAGATGCCGTCGGAGATGGCGATGGTGACGAACTCGATGGGGAACCCTCCCCCGTCGCGCACACCCTCCTTGGCCGACTGCGCGAGCCGGGCCAGCGGCATGTTGCAGGGCGTGACCTCGTTCCACGAGGTGCAGACACCCACCTGTGACTTGTCGAAGTCGTCGTCACCCATGCCGATGGCCCGCAGCATCGCCCGGGCCGGGGCGCGCTCGACGCCGGAGGTGACCTCGTGGGAACGGGGCTTCATGGGGTCGGTCATGGCGCAAGGTTAGGCTCGCCGCGCATGGGCCGATCGCCGGGTTCCGGCCAGCCGAGCGACCGGTCCGACGTGGTCGTGGACGCCACCGCCGTGAGCCGGCGCTACGGCTCGGTCACCGCGCTCGACGGAGCGACGTTCCGCATCGGTCCGGGGATCACGGGCCTCCTCGGCGCGAACGGGGCCGGCAAGACGACACTCCTCGGCCTGCTCCTCGGCCTGCACCGCCCCGACGACGGACGGCTGCGAGTGCTCGGCCTCGACCCGTTCACCGCCGGTCCGGAGGTCCGCAGCCGGGTCGGCTACTCCCCCGAGCACCACCTCCTCCCCCCCGACACGCGGGCCCACGACCTCGTCCGCCACCTCGCCGAGATCCACGGCCTGCCCCGGCGTGAGGCGACGGCCCGGGCCAGCGACGCGCTCTGGCAGGTGGGCCTCGGGGAGGAGCGCTACCGCCCGGTCGGGACCATGTCGACCGGCCAACGCCAACGGGTCAAGCTCGCCCAGGCCATCGCCCACGACCCCGCGCTCGTGCTCCTCGACGAGCCCACCGACGGCCTCGACCCCGTCCAACGCGACGAGATGCTCTCGCTCATCCGCCGGGTCGGCACCGAGTTCGGCATCCACGTCGTCATCTCGTCGCACCTGCTCGACGAGGTGGAGCGCACCTGCGACGCCGCCGTGATCCTGCGCGAGGGCGCCGTGGTGGCCGCCGGCCCGCTCAGCGAGCTCACCGGGGCGGGGGCCGGACTGGTCGTCGAGGTCGACGACCGACCCGACGCGGTGGCCGCCATCCTGCGCGACCTCGGTCTCGACGTCACCCACGACGGGCTGCGCCTGCTCGTCGCAGCGAGAACCGCCGACGGCGACGGGGACGCCGGGGTCGACCCCCGCGACGCCGTCCGCGACGCCGTCGTCGAGGCCGGGGTGGGCGTTCGCCGCCTCGGCGACCGAACCGTGAGCCTGGAGGACGTGTTCCTCGAGGTGGGCGCGTGACCGTGCCGAGCGGACCCGCTCCCCCCGACGCCCGCATCCTGGACCGGGGCTACCGCGCCTACGCCGGGCCCCGCCTCGGCGTCGGCGGGGCGATGCGGTCGCTGGTCCTGCACTCCGTCCAGCGGGCCCTCGGGCTCAAACGGCCGTTCTGGCAGAAGATCCTCCCCGCCCTGGCCGTCCTGATCGCCTACGTGCCCGCCGTGGTGTTCATCGGGCTGGCCGTCTTCCTGAGCGACACGCTGCTCGAGGACACCGACCTGCTCCCCACCTACGCCGACTACTACGGCTTCATCTCGGCCGCCATCGTGGTGTTCACCGCCTTCGTGGCCCCCGAGCTGCTCTGCACGGATCGGCGCACCGGGATGCTCGGGTTGTACCTCGCGTCGCCCCTCACCCGTGACACCTACCTCCTGGCCAAGGCCGTCGCCACGGTCGCCCTCCTGGCGCTCGTCACGCTCGGCCCGCCGCTGCTCCTCCTGATCGGCCTCACCATCGTCGGCCAGGGTCCCGACGGTCCGCTCGACCTGCTCGTCCTCCTCGGCCGGATGGTGGTCGGGGGTCTGGCGGTGGCGGTGCTCCCCGCTTCGCTGTCCCTCGCCGTGTCGGCCACGACCTCGCGCAAGGCCGCCGCGTCGGCCGCCATCATCCTGATCCTCCTGGCCAGCAGCACCGTGAGCGGTGCCCTGGTCGAGGGCGCCGACGCCTCGCCCTACTTCTTCCTGCTCGACCTGCTCGGCCTGCCCTTCGAGCTGGTGCAACGCATCTACGACTCCCCCGTCGGCGTGGATGCGGCGTTCACCCTCACCGACGGGACGATCGTGGCCGCCTACCTGGCCTGGACCGCCGGGTTCTCCCTGTTCACCTGGCTCCGGTACCGCCGTCTCACGGTGACGCGATGACCGGGCTCCCCCCTCCCCCCGCGGCCCACCCACCGCGACCGGACCTGCCGTTGCCGCCGATGACCGTGCCACCCGACGCACGAGTCGTGGTGCGCAGGGTGACGAAGTGGTTCGGCGACGTCGTCGCCGTGTCCGACGTCTCGTTCGCCATCGGTCCGGGGGTCACCGCACTCCTCGGCCCCAACGGCGCAGGGAAGTCGACCATGCTGCGGCTGCTGTGCGGGCTCACCCCGCCGTCACAGGGCAGCGTCGAGATCCTCGGGGGGAACCCGCGGGACGACATCTCCCTCACCCGACGCCTCGGCCTCGTGCCGCAACAGGAGACGCTGTTCGAGGACCTGTCGGCCCTCGGGTTCGTCCGCCTGGCGGCGGTGCTGCAGGGTCTCGACGATCCCGACGTCGCGGCTCGGGCCGCCCTCGCGGTGGTGGAGCTCGACCCCGACGAACCCCGTCCCATCGCCGGCTTCTCCAAGGGGATGCGCCAGCGGGCCAAGGTCGCCCAGGCCATCGTCCACGACCCCGAGGTCGTCGTCCTCGACGAGCCGCTGACCGGCCTCGACCCCCGCCAGCGCCTGCACCTCATCGCGCTGTTCCAGCGCCTCGGGACCGAGGGGCGGACGGTCATCGTCTCGAGCCACGTCCTCGACGAGGTCGAGCGGTTCGGGAGCCGGGTCCTCGTGCTGGCCCAGGGCCGCCTGGCCGCGGAGGGCGACTACCGCGGGATCCGCGACCTCATGGACGATCGACCGCACCGGGTCCGCATCCGGGCCGACCGGGCCCGGACGCTCGCCACCGGGCTGCTCGACCGGGGGGTCGTGGTGGCGGTGCGGATGCTCGACGAGGACGCCGTCGTGGTCGACACCGTCGACGCCGCCGGCTTGCGCAGAGCCGTGGTGGTGGTGGCCGCCGAGCTCGACATCAGGTTGCACGAGGTGTCGCCCCTCGACGACGACCTCGAGAGCGTGTTCCGCTACCTGGTCGGGTCGTGACGATGCCCCTGCTCGCTCCCGACCGCCTCCCTCTCTACCGGCTCCTGTTGCGCAGCCAGGTCACCCGGGCCCGGGTGATCTCGCTGCTGGCCATCGGGGTCGTCGGCATCGTGGTGGGCTTCGCCATCGGTGCCTCGGGCAGTCTCGACGAGGCCCAGGCCGGGGCTCGCTTCGTCAACGGGTTCGGTCTCTCCCTGCTCGTCCCGGTCACCGCGCTCGTGTTCGCGTCGGCCGCCCTCGGCGATCCGACCGAGGACGGCACGCTCGTCTACCTCTGGCTGCGCCCCGTCCGCCGGTCCCGGATCGTCGTGGCGGCGGCGGCGTCGTCGTTCACGATCGCCTGGCCCCTGGTCGTCGGCCCCCTCGCCGTCACGGCGGCCGCGACCGGTGGTGGCGGCGACCTCGTGGTCGCCACGGTCGTGGCGGCGACGCTGGCGCTGGTGGCCTACACCGGGTTGTTCTGCGCGCTCGGCCTGCGAGTGAAGCGGGCGTTGGTGTGGGGGCTGCTCTACATCTTCATCTGGGAGGGCTTCATCGCCACCGCCAACGACACCGCCGCCCGGCTGGCGGTGCGCAGCTACAGCCGGTCGATCCTCACCGAGCTCGCCGACGTGAGCCTCCGCCAGGCCGCCATCGCCTCGCCGTACCGGTGGATCGTCCCGTTCCTGGTCGCCGCGGCGGCCCTGACCTACGCCACGCGACGGCTGCAGCGCCAGGACGTGGCGTGAGCGGGACGGGTCCAGTCGACGTGCGGTGAGGGACCTCGACCGCCAGATCCTGCGCCTCGCCGTCCCGGCGCTCGGGGCGCTCGTCGCCGAGCCGCTCTACATCCTCGCCGACACCGCCGTCGTGGGCCGGGCCCTGGGTACCGACTCGCTGGCCGGCCTGGCGGTGGCGAGCAGCGTCCTCCTGCTCGGCTACTCGTTGTTCGTCTTCCTCGCGTACGGGACCACGGCGGCCGTGGCCCGCCTCATGGGGGCCGGCGACGAGCGCGAGGCGGCCCACCAGGCGGTCCAGGGACTGTGGCTGGCGTTGGCCCTGGGGATCGTCGTCGCGGCGATCACCGCCGTCCTCGCCCAGCCCCTGCTGCGGATGCTCGGTGCGGAGGGCACCGTCCTGACCGAGGCCACCGTCTACCTGCGCATCAGCCTCCTCGGCGTGCCGGCGATGATGATCGTCCTCGCCGGCACCGGCTACCTCAGGGGGCTCCAGGACACCCGCACCCCCCTGCTCGTCGCGGTGGGCTCCTCGGTGCTGAACCTCCTCCTGGGCGTCTGGTGGATCGTCGGCCTCGACTTCGGGATCGGTGCGTCGGCGGCATCGACGGTGGTGGCCCAGTGGGCTTCCGCCGCGGTGTACGTCGGCTGGGTCGTCGTGGCCGTCCGTCGCCACACCGTCCCGCTCGCCCCCCGACCCCGGACCCTCTCCCGTCTGGCGGTGGTGGGCAGGGACCTCTTCCTGCGCACGGCGGCGTTGCGGCTGTCATTCCTCCTCGCCGTCGCCGTGGCCACCCGCATCGGCACCGAGGACGTCGCCGCGCACCAGGTCGCCTTCGAGATCTGGAACCTGCTGGCCCTCACGCTCGACGCCCTGGCCATCGCCGGCCAGTCGATGATCGGGCACCACCTGGGGGCCGGCTCGGCCCCCGACGCCCGAACGGTGGGCCGACGCCTGCTCGAGCTCGGCGTCGCCGCCGGTGCACTGCTCGGCTTGGTCGTGCTCGCCGCGCGCCCCTGGTTGCCGTCGCTCTTCACGACCGACGAGTCGGTGGCGACCCTCGCCGGGTTCGTGCTGCTGTTCGTCGCCGCCATGCAGCCCGTCAACGGCGCGGTGTTCGTGCTCGACGGCCTGCTGATCGGCGCCGGCGACATGGGCTTCCTCGGTCGAGCGATGTGGATCGCGCTGGCCGTGTTCGCCCCGCTGGCCATCGCGGTCGCCGTCCTCGGACTGGGCCTGGGGTGGCTGTGGGCCGCACTGACCGTCTTCATGATCGCCCGGCTCGTCGTGCTCGCCCTCCGGTGGCGCACCGACCGCTGGGCCGTCACCGGCGCCGTCCGCTGAGCCCGGTGGGCCTCAGCCCGCGTTGAACCCGCTGTCCGGGCACTCCCGGTCGAGATAGGCCTCGATCTCGGCCTGGGCCGCCTTGACCTCGGGGGTCTCCATCGCCGCGGCGGCCTCCTCCATCGCCTGCTGGTTCGCGGGATCGAGGATGTTGCCGCCGGCGGCGGTCATGGCGTTGCCGAACTCGGCGATGGCCTCGCCCACCACCTGGAAGTCGTCACGGATCTCGGCGGGGAGCTTCGCCTCGAGGTCCTCGAGCTCGCTGTTCATCTGCTCGAGGTCACTGGCGCTCGCCCCGAAGGCGCCGCCGAGCATCCCCAGGCTGAGGCTGGCGTACGCGAGCCCGATCTCGATGCACTCCTCGGCGCCGTCGGGGAGGACGCCGGGGGCGAGGTCGTCGATGGACCCGAAGTCGGTGGTGTCGTCGGTCTCTGTGGTGGTGCCGTCGGTGGTGGTGCCGCCGTCGGTCGTCGACGGGGCCTGGGACACCACCTCGGGGGCGTCACCGCCGCCGCACGCCGCGACGCCCACCACCAGCACCACAGCCAGGACCACCGCCTGCACCCGCACCCGCACGTCGTCCATGACCACTCCCCTGGCTCGCCGATCAGGTGCTCATGCTACGCAGCCCGCCCGCCGCCGGTAAGGGCCCATCGGCTCATCGCCGCGGAGCGGCTCGCACCCGACCCCGGCACGGCTCGACCAGGACCTCGTCGACGGGCAGCGCCGCCACATCGGCCTCGAGGCGTGCCAGGGCCACCTCGAGCGACCTGAGGTCGGGCGGCCATCCGCCGAGCGCCACGCGTTCCCGTTTCGCGGTGATGATGGTGGCGTGGCGCTCGACGACGCGGTCGAGCTCACCGACCAGCGCTCCGATCTCGACCGGGAGCGACGCCCGGGCCTCCTCGGCGACGGCGTCGAGCTCGTCGAGGAGCGCCCGGTCGGCCCCCTCTGCCTCGAGGCGAGGGCGTTCGATCACTGCGCCGACCGCCACCATGGCCGCCTCGCACCCGGCATCGTCGAGCACCGCTCCGGCGGCGGAGCGGTCGGGTGGGGTGGGGACCGCCTGCGTGTCGGCCCGCACCAGCTCGTCGGCGCCGCCGGTGCATCCGGCGATCGCGACGAGCAGCACGACCACCATCGCCGAACGCGCCGCCACCGTCGGACGCGGGCCTTCCCGCCGCACTGGTCCCATCTCGCTCCCGCCGTCCCTCGTCGTCACCGAGGACCCCGGGGGGTCGAGACCGCCGACGGTAGCGACCACGGCAGGCGTTGTCACCCCCGGCGGGCTCATCCGAGAGTTGTGACCGCCGTTGATGTTCAGGTCAGGAGGTGCCCACCCGGCGCTGCTCGAGCAGTGCAGTGACGATCTTGCCGTCGGCCTGACCCTTCGTCGCCTTCATCACTTTGCCGACGAAGAAACCCTGGAGCTTCCCCCTGCGCTTGTCGTCGCCCTCGCAGTAGCCCACCCACTCCTCGGGGCTCGCCGTCACGATCTCGTCGAGGACGGCCTCGAGGTCGGCGGTGTCCATCGCCTCGAAGCCCCTCGCCTTGGCGATCGCCTCGGGGTGCTCACCGGTGGTGACCATCTCGGCGAGCACGGCCTTGGCCTGCGTGGCGGTGAGCTTGCCGTCGATCTCCAGACCGACCAGCGCGGCGAGGTGAGCCCCGTCGAGGCCCTCGGCCCCCTCGACGGCCAGGTTGTGCTCGACGTGGGTCAGCACTCGCCCGGGATCGCCACCGGCGTCGATGGCCGTCGCGGCCAGCGCGTCGAGGTCCCTGCTGACGGCGATCGCCGCGGCCGTCGGGCTCACGCCTGCCACCTCGGCGAGGCGGGCCCGGCGCTGCGCCGGCAGCACGGGCAGGGCGGCGTCCACCGCCGCCACCCAGGCGGCCCCCGGATCGAGAGGCACCAGATCGGGCTCCTGGAAGTAGCGGTAGTCCTCGGCCTCCTCCTTGGACCGGCCCGGCCGGGTGCGTCCGGCCCCCTCGTCCCAGTGACGGGTCTCCTGGTGCACCCGGTCGCCCGCCTCCAACAGATCGACCTGGCGGCGAGCCTCGTACTCGATCGCCCGACCGAGGGAGCGCAGGGAGTTCAGGTTCTTGATCTCGCAACGCGTGCCGAGCGCCGAGTCGCCGACCGTGCGAACCGACACGTTGGCGTCGACGCGCAGCGAACCCTCCTCCATCTTGGCGTCCGAGGCGCCGGTGGCCAGCAGGATCGCCCTGAGCTCGTCGATGTAGGCCTTGGCCTGCTCGGGGTGGCGGATGTGGGGCCGGCCCACGATCTCGACGAGGGGCACGCCGGCCCGGTTGTAGTCGACGAGGGAGTAGTCGGCGCCGTGGATCCGTCCGCTGCCCCCGGCGTGGGTGTTCTTGCCGGTGTCCTCCTCGATGTGGGCGCGCTCGATGCCCACCCGCGTGCCGTCGGGGAGGTCGAGCCAGCCGTCGACGTTGATGGGCCGGTCGTACTGGCTGACCTGGTAGTCCTTCGGCATGTCCGGGTAGAAGTAGTTCTTCCGGGCGAACACCGACGGTTCGACCGTGCAGTGCAGGGCGCGACCGAGGCGCATGGCCAGCTCGACGACCTGACGGTTGAGCACCGGCAGCGAACCGGGCAGGCCGAGGCACACCGGGCAGACGTTGGTGTTGGGCTCGGACCCGAAGTGGTTGGGGCAGCTGCAGAAGAGCTTCGTCCGGGTGGCGAGCTCGCAGTGCACCTCGAGGCCCACGACGATCTCCCACTCGGCGCCGGTGGCCGAACTGGTGATACGGAAGTGCTCGCCCTCCACCGGCGTGCGACTGAGGTCCTCGGTGCTCATCGGGTCGCCTCCGTCAGCGCAGGAGCGGCCGCCTCGACGACCGCCGCGGCCCGGAACATGGTCGCCTCGCCGAGCGCCGGTGCGAGGAGCTGGACACCGACGGGCAGTCCGTCGTCGCCGGTGCCGAACGGCACGCTGATCGCCGGGTGCCCGGCCAGGTTGCTCGAGATCGTGCACACGTCGTTCAGGTACATCGAGAGGGGGTCGTCGGTCTTGTCGCCGAAGCGGAAGGCCGTCGTGGGGGACGTGGGCGCGAGGAGCAGGTCGAAGCGCTCGTAGGCGGCTGCGAAGTCGCGGAGGATGAGGGTGCGCACCTTGAGGGCCTTGCCGTAGTAGGCGTCGTAGTAGCCCGCCGACAGGGCGTAGGTGCCGAGCATGATGCGGCGCTTCACCTCGTCGCCGAACCCGGCGGTGCGGGTGGCCTCGTTCATCTCGGCGGTGGTCGGGGCGTCGACGCGCAGGCCGAAGCGCACCCCGTCGTAGCGGGCCAGGTTGCTCGAGGCCTCCGCCGGGGCGATGAGGTAGTACGCCGACAGCCCGTAGCCGGCGGCGGGCACGGCGACCTCGCCGATCTCGGCGCCGGCGTCACGCAGCGCGTCGGCGGCCTCGTGGACCCGCCGCAGGACGTCGGGGGCGATGCCGTCGCCGGTCAGCTCGGCGACGAGGCCGATCCGCAGACCGGCGACCCCCCCCTCGAGCCCCTCGCCGAGGCCGACGATCGGGCGGTCGATGGAGGTCGAGTCGCGGGGGTCGTGCCCGCCGACCACCTCGAGCACGAGCGCCGAGTCGGCCACCGTCGTGGAGAACGGGCCGATCTGGTCGAGCGACGAGGCGAAGGCCATCAGCCCGTAGCGGCTGACCAGGCCGTAGGTGGGCTTCACCCCCACCACCCCGCAGAGGGCGGCGGGCTGGCGGATCGACCCGCCGGTGTCCGAACCGATCGAGACGGGGGCGAAGCCGGCCGCCACGGCGGCTGCCGATCCCCCCGAGGATCCCCCCGGGACCCGGCTGGGGTCGCGGGGGTTGCGGGTGGGCCCGAAGGCGGAGTTCTCGGTCGACGAACCCATGGCGAACTCGTCGAGGTTGGTCTTGCCGACCGCGACCGCACCGGCTGCGGCCAGTCTGGTGACCACGGTGGCGTCGTATGGAGGGCACCACCCGTCGAGGATCCGGCTCGAGCAGGTGGTGGGGATGCCCCGGGTGCAGAGGTTGTCCTTCAGGGCCACCGGCACCCCGGCGAGGGGGCCGGGGTCCTCCCCGGCGACCACCCGCGCGTCGACGGCCGCGGCCGCAGCTCGTGCCTCGTCGACCGTCACGAGGTTGAAGGCGTGGATCTCGCCCTCGCGGGCGTCGATCGACGCCAGGTGGGCGTCGAGGACCTCCCGCGCCGACAGCTCACCGGTTCGGACGGCGGAGGCGATGGCGACCGCGGTGGTGGGGACGCCGGTCACGGCTCCTCGCCCAGGATGGCCGGCACCCGGAAGCGCCCGTCCTCCACGGCGGGGGCCTGGGCGAGCACCTCGTCACGGTCGAGGCACGGCCCCACCTCGTCGGGGCGCAACACGTTCACGAGCTCGATCGGATGGGCGGTCGGCTCCACGTCGTCGAGGTCGAGAGCCGCCACGTCCTCGGCATGGTCGAGCACGGCCCCGAGCTGCTCGGTGTAGAGGTCGAGCTCGGTCTCGCCGAGGGTGAGGCGGGCGAGGCGGGCCACGTGGGCCACGTCCTCGCGTGTGAGGCGGTTCGACATAGACCGCCATGCTAGGTGGGGCGTCGGGCCGCCCCGATAGGGTCGGCGTCGTTCGTCGTGGTTCGAGGAGGGTCCGGTGTCCGAGCAGTACGAGTTCCTCAGCCCGGAGTGGCTCGAGGCGGTGCGTCGCATCCGTGACGAGATGCCCCAACCGGCCGGTGAGCCGCCGCTCACGATGAAGATGAACGTGGTGGTGATCGAGACGCCCTTCGACGGCGGGGACATGAAGGGCCACGTCGACACCTCCAACGGCGAGCTGCTCGTGGAGGAGGGCCACCTCGAGGGCCCGGACCTCACCGTGACCGTCGAGTACGCCACCGCGAAGTCGATCTTCGTCGACCAGGACCTGAACGTCGCCATGCAGGCGTTCATGGCCGGGCGCATCAAGGTGCAGGGGGACATCACGAAGTTGATGGCGCTGCAGGCCCAGTCGATCACCCCCGACCCCGACGCCATCGCCATCGCCCAGGCGGTGAAGGACCTCACCGCCTCCTGAGGGACTCCTCCGGGGCACCTCGCCGGTTGGCCGAGCAGCGGCGGCGGCCCGCCGACCCCCACGTTCGGCCCGGCGCGCCTCAGGCCGTCGCGACCGCCGTCGGTGCCCGGGACGAGCGGCGGGAGCTGCGCACCATCGCCGCAGCCGCCGCCGCGGCCAGCGCCGCCGCCGTGCCCACGTGGTACGCGATGCCGTACGAGGCGTCCCCGCGGGAGGCCACGAACGCCACCTGCACGGTGAGCAGGATCTGCATGCCGGCCACGACGCCGATCTGGCTCATCGTCTGCGCCGCCGCGCTGGCCACCCCGAGATCCCTCTGGTCGACCGCGTTGGCGATGCTGGCGATCATCGAGGGGGCCGCAGCACCCATGCCGACCCCGGACAGGATCAACGACAGCTCGATCCAGAGCAGGCTGCTGTCGGCGGTGATCGCCGCGAGCCCCATGGTGGAGGCGGCGAGGCACAGGGAGCCCGCCACACCGATGGTCCGCTCACCCAGCTTCACGGCCAGATAGCCGGCCACCGGACCGGCGATGGAGAACGCCAGCGGGCGGGCGATCGACACCAGACCGGTCTTGGTGGTGCTGTAGCCCAACACCTCGGTGAGCAGCAACGGCGTGAGGATGAAGCCGCCCATGTAGGCGAAGTTGGCGAAGAACTGGTTGACCATCGGGAACGTGAAGTTGCGCTGGCGGAACCACCGCATCGGCAGCAGCGGATGGGCCGTGCGGTTCTCGACGCGTACGAACCAGGCCAGCAGCAGCGGACCCACCAGGAAGCCCCCGACGACCAGCGGGCTCGACCATCCCATCTCGGGCCCGCGGTTGAGGGCCACGAGGAGAGACCCCACACCGGTGGCGAGCAGCGCCGAGCCGGCCACGTCGAACGGCACTCGGGGCCCACGCGGCGCGAAGGGGAGCACCAGGAACCCGACCACCAGCGCCGCGAGGGCGATCGGGGTCTGGATCACGAAGATCCACCGCCAGCCGTAGGCGTCGACCAACGGCCCTCCGATCACCACACCCAGCACCGGCGCTCCCGCCCCGACGAGCGACCAGTACCCCAGGGCCTGCGCCCGGCGCTCGGGCGGGAAGCTCCGGTTGATCATCGACAACGCCGAGGGGCCGGCGGCGGCACCGAACACCGCGCCGAGGAACCGGAACCCGATGAGCGAGGCCGCGTCCCACGCCACCACCGCCGCCGCCGAGAAGACGGTGACGCCGACCAGGCTCCAGAGGTAGACGCGTCGCGCCCCGAGGCGGTCCGACAGCTTCCCCGCGATCGGGCCGAGGACCGCCATGGCCAGACTGGGGGCGACGATGGCCCAGGTCAGCACGCTCGTGGAGCTGCCGAGATCGCGGGCGATGTCCGCGAGGGAGACGGCGAGCACGGTGATCGTGAAGCTGGCCGTGAAGACGCCGAGCAGGGCGGCGGCGAGGACGATCCACGGACCGCGCGGGCTGGCCGAGAGCCGTCCCTCCACCCGTCGGCGCAGGAGGAGGCTCCACGGCACCACCACGACCTCGTCGACACCGGGAGGCTCGATGCCGACCTCGAGCTCGTCGGCATCGCGGTACTCGCCCACCGCGGTCACCGGATCCCCTGCTCCTCCGCCGTCCGAGCCCGCCGGCGGGCGCGGCGGTCGGGGATCGGTCGGGGCCACGGCGCTCAGGGTACCGGCACGGCCCGCACGCTCCGGAGGGGCCCGGCGGGCGCTCAGCCGGTGATGAGGGTGACCGCCGTGCCCTTGCGGACCGACTGGCCGGTGGCGGGATTCGTCGCGGTGACGGTGTTCAGCGGTGACCCCTGGATGCCGCTGACCGACAGACCCAGGTCCTGCAGCGTCGTGGTGGCCTCGGTCACCGACCGTCCGATGATCGAGGCCGGGATGGCGACGGTCTCGGGCCCGATGGAGACGACCAGCGTGACGGTGCTGTCGCGGGGCACCGTGGCGCCCTCACCGGGGTTGGTGTCCATCACGGTGCCGACGGGCACCGTGTCGGAGAAGGCGTCCTGCCGCTCGGCCCGGAGACCGACGGCCCGCAGCGCGGTGGTGGCCGCCTCGAGGTCCGATCCGATGAGGCCCGCGGGGATCTGGCGGGGCGTGGGTCCGTCGCTCACGACGAGGCCGACCGGCGAGCCCTTGGGCAACTCAACAGGCGTACCCGGGGCCAGGCTGAGCACCGCGTCCTTCGGCCAGTTCTCGTCGTAGACGGCCTTCACCTCGCCGACGGCGAGTCCGACGGCGGCGAGCTCGTCGGTGACCTGGTCGAGCGGCTTGCCCCCGAGATCGGTGGGAACGGTGACCGGCGGCGGGCCGAGCGACACGGTCAGGCGGACGATGGAGCCTTCGTCGAGGGTGACGCCGGCGCCCGGGTCCTGGGCGAGCACGATGCCCGCCTCGACCGTCTCGTCGAACACGTCCGTGCGCTCGACGACCATCTCGTCGGCGGCCAGCTCGGCCTCGGCGGCGGCGACCGGCCCGCCCACGAAGTCGGCCACGACGTGGGTGGGTGTTCGCGTGAGGTACCAGACGCCGGCACCGGCGCCGGCGACCAGCACCACCGCCAGGAGCACCCACAGCGCGACCCGTCCACGGCGCCGGCCCTTCGACGGCGGCTCGCCCCCGTCGAGGACCTCGGCGGGGATCGGGTCGGCGCCGAGCGCCTCGGCGGACGCCCCGACCGCCAACAGCCGGGCGTTCTGCTTCTCCTCCCTGCGGCGGCGTCGGCGCTCGGTCCGGGTGAGCGGTTCGGGGTCGTCGCCGAGGGAGGCCCGGTCGATCCGGACGGTCTCGGGCTGGATCGCCTCGTCGACGGCGGCGGCACCGCCGACGATGGTGAGGCCGTTCGTGGTGGTGCCGGGGGGCGCCCCCATGATCTCCGGCTCGAGCTCGGCGCGGAGGCGACGCTCGGCCACGTAGAGCGTCGTCGGTTCCCGGGGCTCGAACTGGTCCGGGTCGATCATCGCCGTGCCGGCGAGCGGCAGGGCGGCCACCGGGCCGAGGTCGCCGGCGGCCATCAGGAGGGTGGCGAACGTGGCGGCGTCGGGGCGGTCGGCGGGATCGGGGCGGCCGGCGGCCTCGAGGGCGGGGGCCAACGGCCCGACCGCTTCGGGGACCGGGAGGGGGCGGTCGACCCGGGCCATGAGCGTGCCCAACGTGGTGTCGGCGGTGAAGGGCACCTCGCCGGTGATCGCCTCGACCAGGACGAGCGCCAGCGAGTACACGTCGCTGCGGCCGTCGAGCGGGCGCCCCTGGGCCTGCTCGGGTGACGCGTAGCGGGCCGTGCCGAGGATGGCGCCCATGGGCTCGGTCCAGGCCGCCTCGGCGAGCGCCCGGGCCAACCCGAAATCGGCGATGCGGAGCCGGCCGTCCTCGTCGAAGAGCAGGTTGGCGGGCTTGATGTCGCGGTGGACGAAGCCGCGCCGGTGGGCGTAATCGAGGCCCCGCGCCGCCTCGAGCCCGACGAGGTGGGCCTGCCCGGTGTCGAGCCGAGCGCCACCGTCGAGCAGGGCGCGCAACGAACCTCCGCCGAGGAGCTCGGTCACCAGGTAGGGCACGTCGCCCTGTCCCCAGTCGTGCACGGCCATGACGTGGGGATGGTTGAGGGCGGCGGCGGCCTGGGCCTCGGCCTGGAAGCGCTTGAGGAAGGCGGCGTCGTCGGCGAGCGCCGCGTGGAGGACCTTCACCGCCACGCGGCGCCGAAGCACCACGTCGTCGGCCATGTAGACGGTGGCCGAGGCACCGGTGCCGATGGGGCCGAGCAGCCGGTAGCGGCCACCGAGCACCTGACCGACTCGGTCGCTCACCCGGGAGATTGCCACGCGTGGAGGATAGTGGTTACACGCGTGTGATTCGGCGACCCCTCGCGCCTCCCGGATCCGCCCGAGTGGGCGGTCACGCGCCGGGGCCGGGCACACTGATCCGATGACCGACGCCGCCCCCCCGGCCCCCGAGGCCTCGCCCGACCGCCCGACCCGACGCCTCCAGCCTCGCCACGCCGGCTACGCAGTGCTCGTGGCCATCGTGGTCGTCGCCGTCTACCTGCTGGTGCAGCTGGCCGGCGATCCGTCGACGAACCTCGCCGGCGGCTCCATCGAACGGCTGATCCCGGCCCCGGACTCGAAGATCCTCCAACAGGACCAGATCGGGATCGACCTCGCTCCGGGCTACGAGGCCGAGCTCGCCGTCAACGGCACGCCGCTCCCCCTCGACGAGGTGCTGGCCGTCCCCCAGCTGAGCCAGGTGTTCTTCCAGCCCGGACCGGGCAAGGCCATCGAGTTCTGGCCGGCGGGGCGGAACTGCATCGTGGCCACCTTCTGGCGCACCGAGACCGGTCCTGCGCAGTCGTCGAACACCTCGTGGTGCTTCTCCGTGGTCTGAGATCGGTCGCCTGCGCCCCGCCGACCAGCGCCACGTTTCGGGACGCGGCGTTCAGGACGCCGCGACGAGCTCCACGCGCTCGATCCGGCGCACGACCATCCACCCGGTGCTGTTGCACGCGGGACAGCGGATCTCGGCCTCGGTGTCGCACACCGGACAGGGCTCGACGACGGTGTGGTCGAAGGTGGGAAGAGCGGGGGCGGACGGCATGGTCACCTCGAGGTCGGTGGCTGCGACCGGGCCATCATACGGAAATAGATATCAGGAAGTCAAGTTCTTGTTTTGGAGCCCTTCGTCGTCGAGGAGTCGGCGCAGCGCCGCGAACGCCGGGCCGTGGTCGTCCTCGACGAGGATCGCCCGCATGCCGAGCGCCTCGGCCGCCCTGACGTTGCCCGGCGCGTCGTCGAGGAACACCGCTTCGTGCGGCGCCAGCCCGAGCTGGTCGAGGGTCGCACGAAAGATGGCCGGATCGGGCTTGCGCATCCCGACCGCGGAGGAGTCGACCACGACCTCGAAGAGGTCCTCGACGGGGATCATCGCGCGCCAGCCGTCGGCGAACTCGGCCACGTTGTTGGTGATCAGCGCCGTGCGATACCCCTCGGCGCGCAGCGCGAGGGTCAGGTCCACGACGTCGCTGCGGGCCCCTCCTTCGCCCCCCATCGCCGAGAAGAGCTCGAACAGGTCGAGCTCGAGGCCCTCCTCGGCGGCGATCGCCTTGATCTGCTCGGCGGCCGCAGCGATGGCCAGCTCGCCCCGTTCGACCCGGTGCCACGGATGGTCGGTGTCCTGGTCGTACGGGCCGAACACGATGCGCAGCCCCACCGCGGCATCGAGGCCCCGCTCCTCGTGCCAGCTCCGCAGACCGGTGAAGGGCGACGCGGTGTACACGCCCCCGAAGTCGAGGACCACGGCCTTGATCGTCACCTTCGCACTCCCTCGCCGGCGACCCTCGTCGCCACGCCCGACGTTCTAGTCGGTCGCCGCGTCCGGCTCGCCACCGGTGGGTGACGGGACGGCGCCCGTGGCCAGCAGCCGTACGAAGCCGTCCTCGTCGAGGACCGGGATCCCGAGCTCCTCGGCCTTGGCCAGCTTTGAGGCGCCGGGGTCGTCGCCCACCACCACTGCGGTCGTCCGCTTCGACACCGAGCCGGGCGACTTCCCACCTCGGGCCTTGACGGCCGCTTCGGCCTCGTCGCGGGTGAAGCCCGAGAGGGTGCCGGTCACGACCACCGACGACCCGACGAGGGTCTGCTCGACCTCCGCGGGGGCCGGACCCTCGAGGTTGACGCCCGCGGCACGCAGCTTCTCGACGACGCCCCGGTTGGGCTCGTCGTCGAACCACTCGCGGACCGCCTCCGCGATGACCGGACCGACCCCTTCGACGGCGGCCAGCTCCTCGGTCGACGCCGCGCCGATCCGATCGAGGTGGCCGAAGTGGACGGCCAGGGCCTGGGCGCCGGCCGGGCCGAGGTGGCGGATGTTCAGCCCGACGAGGAGGTTCGCCAGCGGGCGCTGCGTGGATGTCCGGACGGCCCCGAGGAGGTTGTCGATCGACTGGTCGCCGAAGCCCTCGATCCCCGAGAGCCGATCGGCGTCGAGGGTGTAGAGATCGGCGACGTCGGCGACCAGCCCGAGCTGGAGGAAGAGCCGCACCCGCTGCTCGCCCAGCCCCTCGATGTCCATCGCCCCCCGGGACGCGAAGTGCTCGATGGTGCCGGCGACGCGGGCCGGGCACGAGATGTTGACGCACCGGGTGTCGGCCTCGTCGTCGGGCCGCACCAGGGGCTGGCCGCACACCGGGCACTCGGTGGGGAAGACCCACGGCTCGAGGCCTTCCGGTCGCTCGGCCAGCACCGGACCGACGACCTCGGGGATGACATCCCCCGCCTTGCGCACGATCACGGTGTCGCCGGGGCGCACGTCCTTGGCCGCCACCTGGTCCTGGTTGTGGAGTGTCGCCATGCCCACCGTCGACCCGCCCACCACCACCGGCTCGAGCTCGGCGAACGGCGTGGCCCGTCCCGTGCGCCCGATCGACACCATGATGCGGCGCAGCTTCGTGGTGCGCTCCTCGGGCGGGTACTTGAAGGCGATCGCCCAGCGCGGCGCCCTCGACGTGGAGCCGAGCTCGCGCTGGAGGGCGAGCTCGTCGACCTTCACCACCAACCCGTCGATCTCGTAGTCGAGGTCGTGGCGGTGCTCCTGCCAGTGCCGGGCTTGGGCGTACACCTCGTCGAGGGTGGCGAGCACGCGGACCTCGGGGTTGACCGGGAAGCCGAGAGCACGGAGCCAGTCGAGCGACTCGTGGTGGCTCGCGAGCTCGGGACCGCCCACGACCTCGCCGAGCTGGTAGCTCCAGAACGCCAGGGACCGGGAGGCGGTGACGGTGGGGTCCTTCTGGCGGAGCGACCCCGCGGCGGTGTTGCGGGGGTTGGCGTAGGTGCGCTCGCCGGCGGCGAGCTGTGCGGCGTTCAGCGCCTCGAACACCGAGACCGGCATGTAGATCTCGCCGCGCACCTCGAGCACCTCCGGCCCGCCGTCGGGCAGGACCGGAGGGATGACGGCGATGGTGCGGACGTTGGCGGTGACGTCCTCGCCGGTGCGGCCGTCGCCCCGGGTGGCGGCCTGGACGAAGCGGCCCTGCTCGTAGCGCAACGAGATGGCCAGGCCGTCGATCTTCAGCTCGGTGACCAGCCCCGCGGCCCGGGTGGTCTCGCCGAGGTCGGCCAACCGCCGCTCCAGCCGTCCGCCCCAGGACCGGAGCTCCTCGGCCGAGAAGGCGTTGTCGAGGCTCATCATCGGTGCCCGGTGCTCGACGGCCGCGAAGGTGGCGCTCGGGGCTGCGCCGACGGTACGGGTCGGGGAGTCGGGCGTGACGAGGTCGGGGAAGCGCTCCTCGAGGCCGGCCAGCTCGCGAACCAGCGCGTCGTAGTCGGCGTCGGGGATCTCGGGCGCGTCGTGGACGTGGTAGCGCTCGTCGTGGTGCCGTATCGCGGCGCGGAGCTCCTCGACCCGGCCGGCGGGATCGGCCTCGTTCACGCCGCGCAGACTACCGACGGGGGGCGACGGTCGATCCGGACCCGCCCGCGTCAGGAGCCGACCGACGCCGTGCTCCCCCCGACCTGGGCCGCCAGGCGGCGGGCGACCCCTGTCGTGAGCGTCATCACGTTCTCGGCCTGCGTGATCCCGTGGTGGGGCAGGCCGCACACCGGCGTCACCATCGCATTCGTGCGCAGGAGGGCGGGGTCGCAGCCCGCATCGGCGAGGGCCCCGAGCTCCTCGGTGAGGCGCCGCCACAGGCGGTCGACGGTCGGCCCGACCGGGCCGTCGACCGGCACGGCCCCCCAAGCCAGCCAGCCGCCCGTGTCGAGGAAGTCCCCGACCAGCCCGGCGTGGCGCTCGACCCCGGCACCGACCGGCAGCGAGAGGATGCGCGGCCCCGAGGCCAGCGCCAGTCGCCAGTCGGCCGGGGCGCAGCAGTGCAGGCCGGTGATGGCCATCGGTTCGAGGGCGGCGAGCGCACCCGAGACCAGGTCGACGCCGTCGTTGGGACCCACCGGGAACCCGGGCTCCGTCAGTCCGGCCAGCGCCGGCTCGTCGACGAACGCGACGAGCTGGGCCTGCGGCACGCGCCGCAGCACGAGATCCACCAGGGCCCGTGCCCGGGCCCGGACCGCCCGGCCCGCGATCCGGAAGGCCAGCTCGTCGTCGATCCCGGCGGCGTGGAGGGCGACCCCCAGCGTCACCGGCCCGGTCAGCGAGACCTTGATCGGCCCGGTGCGGTCGGCGATGGCGGTGAGGAAGGCGCGCTGACCGAGGTAGGCGTCGGTGTCGAAGGACGGGTCGAGCGGTGCGTCGGGATCCAGGCGGGCATGGTCGAGGTGGAGGCTGCCGTCGGCGGCCACCGTGATCCCGGCGATGCCGGTCGCCGCCCGGGCCACCATCCCCTCGCGGGGCGACCGGCCCGGGAGCGCGGGCGCCGACGGCAGCGCCGGCGAGTGGCGCAGCACGAACTCGACCGCCTCGCCGGGATCGTGGTGGGGAAGACAGCCGATCCCGGTGGCCAGCCCGGTGGGCAGCCGCACGGTGGGGTCGGGCGCGACGCTCACGGCCGGCGCCGCCCGGTCGGGGACGCCCGCCGGGCGCGCCCCACGACGGGACGCACCGTCGGGTCGTGCTCGGCCATCGACCATCCCTCCTCGGCGGCCCCCCGGCACGCCGCTGGCCGCGGGCGAACCCGCGACATCGACATGGAATAGCCACCGGGCACCCGCATCGGCAAATCTCGACGCCGATGAGCCGCTTCGCCTCTCTCTCCCGCCGTTGGGGGTTCGCGCTCGTGTGGGTGACGCTCCCCTTCGCCGCCGGGCCCTCCTTCGCCGAGGCGCTCGACCCGCGGAGCCGCCCCGTGCAGCTCGTGGCCAGCATCGGCCTCTGGGCGCTGTGGGCCCTCACCCTCGCCGCCGGGCTGGTGCCCCGGCCCGTGTCGTTGACCACCATCCGGATCGTCGCCCCGGCCGCCGTCCTCGGCGCCATGTGGGCGGCCGTCGCCGGCCCCGACGGCGTGGCGCTGACGGCGTCGCTCGCCCTGGCGGTGACCAGCCTCGCTGCGGTCGTGTCGATGTTCGCCCCTGTCGGCGACGAGTTCGTGAACGGCTCGTCCTACGGCGACGAGCGGCGAATGCTCCTGCGACCCCCCGGGGTCGTGATCCTCGGTCCCATGGAGTCGGTGTGGTTGCTCGTCGTGACGGGGGCCGTCGCGGGGCCGCTGCTGTTGGCGGCCGAGCAGTGGATCGCCGGGGGGATCGTCCTCGTCGTCGGCTGGGCCGTGGCCGCCGTCGGGGCCCGGAACCTCCACCAGCTGGTCCTGCGCTGGATCGTCTTCGTCCCCGCCGGCTTCGTGCTCGTCGACCGCACCGTCCTGCACGACGCCTTCCTGGTGCAGCGCTCGCACCTGCGCTCGCTCGCCCCGGCACCCGCCGACACCGCGTCGAGGGACCTCACCGCCGGCGCGCTCGGTCTCGCCCTCGAAGCGGTCTTCGTCGAGTCCGAGACCATCGTCCCGGCCGGCACCCGACGCCTGCGCGGCGAACCCGACCCGATCACGGTCGAGGGCGTCGCCGGTGTCCTGTTCACCCCGAGTCGTCCGGGCGCCGTCCTGGCCGAGGCCGCCCGGCGACGGCTCCCGGGCACCTGAACTGTTGAGTGTTCAGCTCGCCGCGGCGAGCTGAACACTCAACAGTTCGAGGAAGACGCGCTGTCGGCGGCGATACCGCCGCCGACAGCGATGCCGCCGCCGAGGACGACGTCGCCGTCGTAGAGCACGACGCTCTGACCCGGCGCCACCCGGGGGACCGGATCGACCCACGACACCTGCACGCCACCCACGCCCGCGTCGGATCCGAGCGGTTCCACCGAGGCCACGGGCGCCGGGTGGCCGTGGGCGCTGAGCTGTGCAGTCAGCCGCAGGAGCCTCCCGTGGACGACGTCGCGTCGAGCCGCCTCGTCGACCCAGGACATCGCCGCGACCGTGACCCCCGGCGAGAGCAGGTCCGCGGCCGTGCCCACGACGACGGTGCGCGCCGACACGTCGACAGCCAGGGCGTAGCGCGGGGAACCGTCGCCCGCCGGTCCGAGACCCCGACGCTGGCCCACCGTCACGAGCTCGACGGCGTCGACGTGCCCCACGTCCGCTCCGTCCGCGTCGACCAGTCGCCCCGGACCGACGTCGATCCGCGAGCCCAGGAACGTGCGGCGTCCGCCGCCGGCGCGCGTGATGAAGCAGACGTCCTGGCTCTCGCGCTTGTGCGCGGTGCGCAGGCCGAGGGCCTCAGCCCGGTCGCGGACCTCCGCCTTCGTCATCGCGCCGATCGGGAGCACCAGGCGCTCGAGCTGCTCGGCCCGCAGCATGTGCAGCACGTAGCTCTGGTCCTTGGCCCCGTCGACCGCCCGGGCCAGGCGGGGGCGACCACCGGGGCCGGTCGCGGCCACCCGGGCGTGGTGGCCGGTGGCGAGGGCGTCGAAGCCCAGCGCGCCGGCTCGGTGCAGGAGCCGGTCGAACTTCAGGTGGCGGTTGCACTCGATGCACGGGTTCGGGGTGACCCCCGAGGCGTGGTCGCGGACGTACGGGTCGACGACGAGACGGTCGAAGTCGTCGGCGAAGTTGAACACCAGGTGCTCGACCCCCAACTGGTCGGCCACCCGGCGGGCGTCGTCCACGTCGCTGACCGAGCAGCACCCCGAGTCGCTCTCGCCGCCCCACAGCTTGAGCGTGACCCCGACGACCTCGTGGCCCTCGTCGCGCAGGATCGCCGCGGCCAGCGACGAATCGACCCCACCGGACATCGCGACCAGGACCTGCACGACCTCGACCCCCGTCCCTAGAGCGCGAAGCGGCGGAGCTGCTCCACCGCGGCGGGGACGGCGGCGAGGGCGTGGTCGACGTCGGCCTCGGTGCTCGACCACCCGAGCGACAGGCGGAGCGCGCCGCCGGCCGCCCGCGGCTCGACACCCATGGCGGCGAGGACGTGGGACGGCTGGGCCGCGCCACTCGAGCACGACGACGCCGCCGACGCGAACACGCCGGCCCGCTCGAGGAGGAAGATCAGCGACTCGCTCTCCACACCGCCGATGCACACGTGGGCGATGCCGGGCGCGCGCCCGGAGCGATCGGGCGCGCCGTCCGACGTGGGCACACCGGTCTCCACCACGTCCGGGACGCTCGCCAGCAGGCCCTCGACCAGGCGATCGCGGAGCTCGGCGAGCCGGTCGACCTCGGCGGTGCGGTCGGCGACGGTGGCACGGGCGGCCACGCCGGCCGCCACGATCCCCGCGACGTCGGGGGTACCCGGCCGGTGGCCACGTTCCTGGCCGCCACCCACCTGCCGGGCGGTGAGCTCGACCCCGGGGCGCACGACCAGCACGCCGATGCCCTTCGGCCCACCGAACTTGTGGGCGGACACGGTGACGAGGTCGGCCACCGACGCCACCGCGGCCACGTCGAGGGCGCAGAAGCCCTGGACGGCGTCGGTGTGCAGGAGCGCGTCGGGGGCGTGGCGCCGGACGACCTCGGCCACCTCGGGGAGGGGCTGGACGGTGCCGACCTCGTTGTTGACCGCCATCACCGACACGAGGCGAACCGCCGGCCCGGTGCCGGCCCGGTGGCGGGCGGCGGCTGCGTCGAGCTCCTCGGCGAGGGCGGCCAGGTCGACGGTCCCGGTCCGGTCGACGTCCACCGTGCGCCCCCCCAGGGCGGCGACGGCGTCGAGCACGGCGTGGTGCTCGATCGCCGAGCACACGGCCAGCCCGTCGGGCCCCACCTCCCCGCTGCGGCGGCGGGCGCCGAACACGGCGAGGTTGTCGGACTCGGTGCCACCGCTGGTGAAGACCACCTCGCCGGGCGTGCAGCCGAGCGCGGCGGCGAACTGGTCACGGGCGTCGTCGAGGGCGCGATTGGCGTCGCGGGCCATGCGGTGCGCGCCGGAGGGGTTGGCGTAGCGCTCCGTGAGGAACGGCAGCATCGCCTCGACCGCCTCGGGTCGCATCGGCGTGGTCGCCGCATGGTCGAGGTACGTCACGGGCGGGTCGGCGGAGGAGCGCGAGGCGTCGGCGGACATGGCCCTTCCAGGCTAGGGGGGAGCCGAGCGCGGACGGCCACGACGGAGATCCCCGGCCGGGTCGGCAGGGCGGTCAGACTGTCCGCCGTGCACGACCCCGCTCGCTACGGCGACGCCTTCGCCGACGTCTACGACGAGTGGTACGGCGCGCTGTTCGACACCGATGCCGCGGTCGAGGCGCTCGCCGCGCTCGCCGGCGCCGGCCCCGTGGTGGAGCTCGGCGTGGGAACGGGTCGCCTCGCCGTCCCCCTGGCCGCCCGGGGCCTCACGGTCATCGGCGTCGACGCCTCGGCGGCCATGCTCGAGCGCCTCGCCGCGAAGCCCGGCGGCGGGCGGGTCCACCCACTGCTGGCGGACATGTCCGACCTCTTCGGCGAGACCGCACCGGCGGCACGCGACGCCCGTCTCGGCCCCGACGCCGTCGGCGCCTTCCGCCTCGTGTTCGCCGCCTACAACACGTTCTTCAACCTCGACAGCGAGGAGGCCCAGCGGCGCTGCCTCGACCAGTGCGCCCGGCTCCTCGCACCCGGGGGCGGCCTGGCCATCGAGGCCTTCGTCCCCGCCGACGGCGACGTGCCCCGCACCTCCCTCGACGTGCGATCGGTCACCGCGGACGGCGTGGTCCTGACGGCCACCGAGCACACCGCCGACACGCAGACCATCACCGGCCAGCACGTCGAGATCACCGCCGCCGGTGTCCGGCTGCGCCCGTGGAGCGTCCGCTACCTCACGCCCGCCCAGCTCGACGCGTTGGCCGGCGAGGCCGGGCTCGCCCGGGCCGAACGGTGGGGTGGCTGGGACGGACGGCCCTTCGACGAGGACAGCGACACCCACGTCACCGTGTACCGACCGGCGGCGACGTGAGCCAACTGCGGCTCAACCCTCTCACCGACCGGTGGGTGGCGATCGCCGTCGAACGCGCCGCTCGTCCGGGCGACTTCGCGCCCCGGTCACAGCCCTTCGGGGCCGAGACCCGCCCGTGCCCGTTCTGCCCCGGCCACGAGGAGGAGACCCCGCCGGCGCTGGAGACCTACGCCCGCGACGGCCGCTGGTTGGTGCGGGTGGTCCCCAACCTGTACCCGGCGTTCGAGGGCCGTGAGCCCTTCACGGTCACCGACCTCGGGCCGCTCTTCGCCCAGGCCCCGGCCACGGGGATCCACGAGGTGCTGGTGTTCTCGCCGGACCACGACGCCAGCTGGGCCGATCTCGACGACAGGCAGGTCGGCCTCACCATGGCCGCGGTGCGTGACCGGATGGAGGAGCACGCCCACCAGGCCGGGGTCCGCTACACCCAGGTCATCGTCAACCACGGCCGGGAGGCGGGCGCCTCGCTGGAGCACCCCCACGGGCAGCTGCTCGGCATCCCCTTCGTCCCTGAGGAGCTGGCCGCCGAGAGTCGCGGGTTCGCTTCTCACGACCACCGCCACGGGGCGTGCGTGCTGTGCGCAACCGTGACCGCCGAGCTCGACGCCGGGGTACGGGTGGTGGGCTTCGACGACCGGGTCGTCGTCCTGTGCCCGTACTGGAGCGCCACGCCCTACGAGCTGCTGGTGATCCCCCGCACCCACGAGACCCACCTCGCGGAGGCTGCACCGGGCGACCTCGTCGCCGTCGGCCGTGCCCTCCGCGACGCGCTCGCGACGCTCACCGCGCTGGTCGGCGACGTCGCGTACAACCTCGTCGCCCACTCGGCCCCCCATCACGCCGACGGGCCCTTCCACTGGCACGTGCACGCCCTTCCCCGCCTCACCAGCGTCGCCGGCTTCGAGGCGGGGACCGGTGTGCTGATCAACATCGTCGCCCCCGAGCAGGCCGCCACCCAGCTCCGCGGAGCCGCAGCCTCCCGACCGCCGGAGGACGCACCCGACTCCGTACGCTGAACCCATGTCGGGCATCCGTGTGAGCACCGTGATCGACGCCGCTCCGAGCGACGTGTGGGCGGTCGTGAAGGACGTCGGCCACCACGTCGAGTGGATGGAGGACGCGGTCGCCATCCGCTTCACGTCGGCGAGCACATCGGGAGTGGGCACGACGTTCGACTGCGACACGAAGGTGGGCCCGTTCCGGCTCACCGACCGCATGGAGATCACCCGGTGGGAACCCCGCCGGGCCATGGGGGTGCGCCACGTCGGCATGGTGACCGGGACCGGGGTCTTCACCCTCAAGCGGGCCCGGGGCGGGCGCACCCGCTTCACCTGGACCGAGAGGTTGACCTTCCCCTGGTGGATGGGGGGGCCGTTCGGCGCCGCGGTCGGCGGCGAGGTGCTGCGGCTCATCTGGAAGAAGAACCTGCGCAACCTGAAGCGGATCGTCGAAGGGGCCTGACCCCGATCGGCCGGCCCGCCGGGCGCTCAGAGGTCGAGCAACGGGCTGGCCCACTGTCCGGCGGCCCACAGGCACCCGGCGTAGAGGACCACCGTGATGGCCACCGTGACCGCGGCACCCACCCACGGCGCGGCGGTCGCCCGGTCGAGAGCGAAGACGACGGCGCCGATCACCACACCACCGACGAGCCCGCCGACGTGGCCGCCGACGCTGATGCCCGGCACGAGGAACGTGAGCATCAGGTTGACCACGACCAGGCCCCCGATGCCGTTGCGCCACACGTTGATCCCCTCGCGCCGCTGCGCGACCACGGCCGCCCCCATCAGGCCGAACACCGCGCCCGAGGCACCGATGGTCGGGGAGTTCGGCGAGACCAGCAGCACCCCGAAGCTTCCGGCGACGAGGCAGGCCATGTACAGCGTGGCGAAGCGCAGTCGCCCGAGCATCGGCTCGAGCATCTGACCGAGGAGCCACAGCAGCAGCATGTTCATGCCGAGGTGGAAGAGCCCGGCGTGCAGGAACCCGCCGGTGACGACCCGGTACCAGTCGCCCTGGTCGACGAGGGGCCCGAAGAGCGCGCCGTCGGTGTAGACCCGACCGCCGGCCGACATGAACGAGCGCCCGACGACGGACATGGCCACGAAGGCGGCGACGTTGATGCCGATGAGCACCATGGTGACGACCGGTCGGCTGGGCCCGAGGTCGCGCATGCGGATCGATCGCGACCGCTTGGCCCCCTCGTGGGTGCACTCCGGGCAGTGGAACCCCACCGACGCCTGGTTCATGCAGCTCGGGCAGATCGGACGCCCACAGCGCTGGCACGAGACCCCGGCCCGACGGTCGTCGTGGCGGTAGCAGGTCGTGATCGGGGTCGGGGCGGTCACGGCCCGACGCTACCGAGACGGCGCCGGATCGCGACCGCGCGACCCCGAGGGGGACCGGGCCGGCGACCTGCTCAGCGACCGGTGAAAGCCGCCTGTCCCGGGCCGTGCTCGAGGAACGACGCCACACCGACGGCCGCGTCCTCGGTGCCGAACGCCTCGACGAACGCGGCCTGCTCGAGACGTAGGCCCTCGGCCAACGACGTGTCGAGTCCCGCGTCGATCACCCGCTTGGCGATGGCCTGCACGGCGAGCGGACCTCGGGCGTAGGTGGCGGCGAGGTCGAGCGCCCGTCCGAGGACGTCCTCGGACGCCACCACCTCGTCGACGAGGCCGATGGCGAGCGCCTCGTCGGCACGGACCTGACGTCCGGACAGGACCAGGTCCTTGGCGCGGGCCGACCCGAGCAGGCGGGCCAGGCGCTGGGTGCCGCCCCCACCGGGGATGATGCCGAGGAGGATCTCGGGCTGGCCGAGCTTGGCCCGCTCGGACGCGATCCGGAAGTCGCAGGCCAGCGCCAGCTCGCACCCGCCGCCGAGGGCCGGACCGGCGATGGCGGCGATGGTCACCCGCGGGATGGCGGCGATCGCCTCCAGGGTCTCGAGCCAACGGGCGCCGATCCGGCGGGCCTCGTCGGGTCCGCCGAACTCGGCGATGTCGGCCCCGGCGGCGAAGATCCGATCGCTCCCGGTGAGGACGATCGCACCAGGCGGGTCCACCGTCATGTCCCCGGCCACCTCGAGGAGGCGCCCGAGCACGGCGGTCGAGATCGAGTTGACCTTGCCGTTGCGGAGCTGCACCAGCGCGACCCCGTCGTCGCGTCGCTCGACGGACACCAGTTCCTCGGACATGGCGTGCGACAGTACCCGGCGGTGACCGGTCGCCGAGCGGGCGCCGGGACCCGTAGCAGACTCCTTGATGAGCCCCGGGCACCCGGCTCGGGGTCGGACGTTCGCCGGGAGGCCACCATGTTGAAGGAGTTCAAGGAGTTCATCCTGAGGGGCAACGTCATGGACCTCGCCGTCGCCGTGATCATCGGCGCCGCGTTCGGGGCCGTGGTGAGCGCCTTCGCCAACGGCATCCTCATGAACCTCGTCGCTGCGCTGTTCGGCCAGCCGAACTTCGACAGCCTGACGTTCTCGCTCGGCAAGGGCCAGATCCAGTACGGCCTCTTCCTCACCGCCCTGGTCAACTTCCTGATCATCGCCGCGGCGATGTTCCTGGTGATCAAGGCGGCCAACGCGGCGATGGCCTACCGGAAGGGCCGCGAGGCCGAGGCTGAGGAGGCCGAGGCCACCGAGCTCGAGTTGTTGACCCAGATCCGCGACGCGCTGGTGGCCCGCAACGGCGACTGAGCCGGCTCAGCGGATGACGGCCTGGGCCTGCTGGACGACGACGGGGAGGGCCAGCTCGGTGGTGAGCGTGCCGAGCGGCCCGCCCGCGCCGGTGCTGGCCGCCCACTCGACGGCGTGGGTGACCGTCACGCGGACGGTGTAGACGCCGCCGGGAGCGCCCCGGCTGGCGCGGATGAAGAGGTGGGTGCAGTCGCTCGACTGCACCCCCAGGTCCAGCGCGGGGTCGAAGGGGACCCCGGGGCCGCACTCGACGACGGTGCCGTCGCCCATGTCCCACGTGGCCCGCACGGGCCGGGCGGTGACCGTGGAGGCGACCGCCCCGATCGCGGCCGTGGCCGACGCCGGGGCCCAGGGGCCCTCGAGCCAGAGCCAGGTCGGCAGGCCGACCAGCTGGGGGCCGGGCGGGTTCAGGGCCGGGCGGGGCGCGGGCAGCACCAACCGACGCCGGGCCTCCTCGCGGGCCCGCTCGGCGGCCGCCACCCCGGCGAGGGGATCACCCGGGTCGAACACCACAAGCCGCGCGTCGACGACCTCACCACCGGCGTCGGTGCAGGTGAAGAGGTAGAGCCGCCCGCCGCGGGGGTCGGCGGGCGCGTCCCCGACGACCGGGATCGGGGCACCGTCGAGCCACTCGTGGTACCGGCACGTCCAGATCCGCCCGCCCGTCGACGTGCCCCACGACGCCACGACCCCCGAGCCGCCGACCACCACCACCGCCTCGGGACTCCCCCCGACGATCCCCGCCCCAGGGCCCAGCGACCCCCCTTGCAGCGCGGTGAGCGGCCCCGGATGGAGGTTCGCCCCGACGACGCCCAGGCAGACTGCGAGCGAGGCGAGCGATCGACGGATCATGGGGCGCACCCTCCCGTTCCGAACTCCTGGACGGGCTGGGTGCTGCGCTCGATCCTCCAACCGTCCTCCGTTCGACGGGCAACGGCCTCCACGGGGCCCGAGGCCACCTGATCGTTCAGGGTGCGGCCGTTGACCCGATCGAAGACGATCGCGTCGTCGACGACGCACGCGTCGATGGTGGCGACGTCACCCGAGACGGTGACGACGAGGTCGAAGACCCCCGAGACGGAGGGTTGGGGTAGGCGGAGCGAACGTCCGGTCTCCGCGAAGTTCTGGAGTCCGGCCCGGAACCCGTCGAGCGCCGCGCCGGTGGCGATCGCCGGGATCACGGGCGAGGACGGGTCCGCCGGGTTCCCTGCATCGATCGCGACCATCCAGAACCGGCGGTAGAGCTCGGCGACCTGGTCCTCGTCGGACAGGGGCGGCGGGCTCGTCGTGGTCGTGGCCGGCGCGCTCGTCGGGGGCGCAGCGGTCGAGACGGCCTCGTCGGCCATCGGCGGCAGGGGGGCCGTCGACCCTGTGCCACAGGCGGCCGCCACGAGGCCGGCCGCGACGATCACGACGCCGACCGAGACCGGCCCACCTCCCCGCCGTCGCGACCGCCCCGACCGCCACCGACCGGACGTCTCGGTCGCGCCCCCTCGACGGGCGCGTCGACGCGCGTGATCACCCATTGTTCTCCTCGCCTTCCCGCTCGTGGATCAGGAGCCGCCGCGCCCGAACCGCCGGGGCCGACCGTAGACAACGACCGACCCTCCGACAAGGGCACCGCAGCCGCGACCCACGAATCGGTCCGTTCGGCCCAGCCCCGCACCACGGCGCGCGGTCGGCGCGGCCGGATCAGAGGTCGTCGAGCAGCCGATCGGCCGCCGACCACGGGTCGAGGCGGTGGGCGATCACGTCGTCGAGCAGCTCCACGAACGACGCGCCGGACCCGAGCTCGGTGGCCCGGGCCATGAGCCGGGCGGCGAGGATGCGGTGCAGCTCCGCGGTGAGGCGTTGCCCCCGACGCGCCTGGCGCGCCCCCGACGCGGCGGCCCACTCCTGGTGGCGGCGGACCGTCGCCCAGAGCTCCGCCGCTCCTTGGCCGACCGTCGCCACCGTCTCCACGATCGGAGGCCGCCACCCCGGCGCCGCGCCGGCCCGCCCACCGTCGGTCAACGAGAGCATCGACTCGAGATCGCGGCGGGTGTCGGCGGCACCGGGACGGTCGGCCTTGTTGATCACGAAGACGTCGGCGATCTCCAGGAGGCCGGCCTTGTTGGCCTGCACGGCGTCACCCCACCCCGGGTTCACCACGACGACGGTCGTGTCGGCCTCGCCGGCCACCTCGACCTCCACCTGGCCGACCCCGACGGTCTCGAGCACGATCCACGGCCAACCGGCGGCGTCGAGCACCCGGATCGCCTCGGGCGCGGCCAGCGACAGCCCACCCAGGTGCCCACGGGTCGCCATCGACCGGATGTACACGCCCGGATCGAGGGCGTGGGCGTCCATCCGCACCCGGTCACCGAGGATCGCCCCACCGGTGAACGGCGATGACGGATCGACGGCCAGGACCGCCACCCGCTCCCCCGCGGCCCGTGCCTCGGCCAGCAGCGCGGCGGTCAGCGTCGACTTCCCGGCACCCGGGGAACCGGTGAGCCCGATGGTGGTCGCCGCACCGCCCTCGGCGTGCACGACCCGGCCGACGGCGTGGGCGGACTCACCACCTTGTTCGACCATGGAGAGCAGCCGGGCCAACGATCCCCGGTTCCCCGACCGGGCGCTGGCCAGCAGCACGGCGGGCTCGTCGGTCCGGGAGGTGGTCACGGCCGGAGCCTAGGAGTGGGCGGCCGAGGCCCGGTGCACCCGGTCGACCTACAGCGTGACGGCGGTCTCGCCGATCTCGTGGGCCGTCTCGCCGGAGTTCACCACCTCGGTCACCCCGGGCACCCGGTCCTTGAGGATCCGCTCGAGCCCCGCCTTCAGGGTCACGGTGGAGGCGGGGCAGGTGACGCAGGCGCCGATCAGCTCGACGGTCACGACACCGGTGGCCTCGTCGACCTCGTGGAGGATGACGTCGCCGTTGTCGGCCTGGATGGCCGGACGGATGACCGTGATGACCTTCTCGACCTGCTCGCGCACGAGCGCAGTCTAGGGACGCCCGCCGACCGAGCCACCCCGCCGGCCACCCGGGTCGGCCGTCAGCCCCGTTCCACCTCGGCACCGATGCCGCGCAACTTGGCGACGAAGTGCTCGTAGCCGCGATCGATGTGGTCGGCACCGGCCACGATCGTCTCCCCCTCGGCGCGCAGGCCCGCGACGACGAGCGCCGCCCCGGCGCGGATGTCGGGCGCCCGGACCGGGGCGCCCGACAGCTCGGGCACCCCCCGGACGACGGCGTGGTGGCCCTCCGTCCGGATGTCGGCACCCATCCGCACCAGCTCGTCGACGTAGCGGAAGCGCCCCGCGAAGAGGTTCTCGGTGACGATCCCGACCCCGTCGGAGGTGGCGAGCACGGCCACGAGGAGCGGCTTGTAGTCGGTGGCCACCCCCGGGTAGGGCAGCGTGGCGACGTCGACGGCCCGGAGCCGGTCGGGGGCCGACGCGCTCAGACCGCCGTCCGTCGGCTCGATCCGCATCCCCATCTCGGCGAGCTTGGCGATCAGCATGTCCATGTGATCGGCCCGGGCACCGGCGAGCGTGATCTCGCCACCGGCGACCCCGACGGCGGCGAGGAACGTGGCGGCCTCGATCCGGTCCGGGACCACGGTGTGGTCGGCGGCGTGCAGCGCGTCGACGCCGTCGATCCGGATCGTCGAGGTCCCGGCACCCTCGATCCGGGCTCCCATGGCCACGAGGAACGTCGCGAGGTCGGCGATCTCGGGCTCGCGCGCCGCGTTGTCGATGACGGTGGTCCCTTCGGCGAGGACCGCGGCCATGAGCGCGTTCTCGGTGGCCCCCACGCTCGGGAACTCGAGGAGCAGACGGGTGCCGACCAGGCACTCGGCCCGGGCCTCGATGTAGCCGTGCGCCGACTCGAAGGTGGCCCCGAGCTGCTCCAGGGCCCGGACGTGCATGTCGATCGGACGGGGGCCGAAGTCGTCCCCGCCCGGCATCGCCACCCGGGCCCGCCCGAAGCGCGCCACCAGCGGCCCCATGACCACGATCGAGGCCCGCATCGCCTCGACCAGCTCGTAGGGGGCCTCGGGAACCAGCCCGGGCCGGTGCTCGATGACCAGCTCGTCGGCGCCCGAACGCCCTGCGTCCATCCCCATCGAGCGCAGCAGGTCGACCATGCAGTCGACGTCGCTGATGGCCGGCACGTTGCGCAGCACGTAGCGGCCCTCGGCCAGCGTCGTGGCCGCCATGAGCTTCAGCACGGAGTTCTTGGCGCCCCCGATGGGCACGGTCCCCGACAGCGGTCCGCTGCGATGCACGATGATGCGGTCCACGACGGCCCAGTATGGCCGTCTCCCGTCCCCGCCTCGCTGCCGGCCCCGCCGGCGCCGCGGTCGGGAGCCACCGAGCCAGAGTGGAGAGCGAAGCCCGTGACCGTCGTGGTGAACCGCTTCCCGGTCGACCCCGACGGCGTGGCGGACTGGCAACAGCCCCGCGGCGACGTGGTGGACGAGGTGCTCGACCACGTCGACGAGGACGGGACCCGGCACTTCACGCTCGGCACCGGGCCGTTCCACGAGTGGGAGCGCTCGGTGGCCGTGGAGGCCGACAGCGACCGCGTCGGCCGCGGGCCGACGGTCGTGGAGACCGTGCGCTACCGCCTCGCCGTCCCCGTCTGGGGGGCGGCGTTCTCCTGGGCGCTGCGGGGACGCCTCCGGCGAGGGGCGACGCCCCCGGGTTCGCCGCCCTGGTGGGCGCCCCCCGAGGTGCTCGATGCCCGGGCCTCGACGGTGCTGGCCATCCTCGGTGTGCTCGCCCTGGTGGCGGGCTACCTCGGCACCGTGATCACCCAGACCATCACCTACGCCGCTGCGCAGTTCGACGCCACGACGGTCCAGCAGGGCACGCTCCTCGCCGGGGTCCGCATCGGCGTGCTGCTCTCCCTCGTCATCGTGTCGATCGCCGACCGTCGCGGTCGCCGCGTGGTGCTCCTCGCCGCCGTCATCGGCGGGTGCGTGGTCACCGCCACCGGTGCCGTCGCCCCCGGGATGGTGTGGCTCGGGACGACCCAGACCGTCGCCCGGGCCCTCTCGACGGTGGCCGCGATCCTCATCGCCGTGATCGCCGTCGAGGAGATGCCCTCGGGAGCGAGGGCCTTCGCCGTCTCGGTGCTGGCGATGGCCGCGGCGCTCGGCGCGGGGATCTGCGTGGGGAACCTCGTGTACGTCGACGTCAGCCCGGGGGCCTGGCGAGGCATCTACCTGGTGCCGCTGCTCGCCCTGGTTCCCGTCGTGCGGGTGGGACGACTGCTGCCCGAGACCCGGCGGTTCGAGCTCCACCACATCGGACCCCGCCCGGCCGCGCCGGGCGACGCCTCCGCCGTCACCCATCCTCCGGTGCCGGCGACGCCGGGCTTCGACTGGTCGCGCTTCGCGCTCCTCGCCGTCGCCGGGTTCTGCTGGAGCCTCTTCATCGCCCCCGCCTCGCAGTTCCTGAACGAGTACCTGCGCACCGAGCGCGACTTCTCCGGGATCCAGATCACGTTGTTCGTGCTGCTCACCAACACCCCCGGCGGCATCGGCGTCGTCGCCGGCGGCCGGGTCGCCGAACGCCGCGGTCGACGGCTCATCGGGATCATCGGCGTCACCGGGGGTGTGGCGTTCACCGTCCTCACCTACCTGGTCTGGGGGTGGCCCCTGTGGGCGGCGTCGGTGCTCGGCTCGGTGGTGGGGGCGATGGCCATCCCCGCGCTGGGCGTCTACGGCCCGGAGCTCTTCCCGACCTCCCAACGCGGGCGGGCCAACGGTGGCCTCCAGGTCGTCGCCGTCGCCGGGAGCAGCGTCGGCCTGCTCGCCGCCGGGTGGCTGGCCGACGCCATGGGATCCCTCGGTCCGGCCATCGCCCTGCTCGCCCTCGGGCCGCTGGTCCTCGTCGTCCTCGTCGCGACGCTCTACCCGGAGACGGCCCATCGCGAGCTCGAGGACATCAATCCGGGCGATCGTCTCTGACGTCGTGGCCCGGCCCGCACCGGCCCCGCGCGCGCCCCGGAGCGTCCGTTCCGGCCGGTAGCGTTCACCCCCATGCGCATCCGTGTCACCGCCCTCGCCGTGGCGACGGCCCTCGTGCTCGCCGCCTGCGGCGGGTCGAGCGCCAGCACCGCTCCGGTCACGACGACCGCCGCCTCGACCCCGACGACGGTCGCCACCACCACCACGCTCCCGCCGGGGTGTGGGGTCCCGACGACCGAGGCCCAGAGCTTCACCGCCACCGCCGCGAACCCCGGCGAGCTCCCGATCTACGACAGCCCGGGCGCCCCCGAGCCCACCCGGACCATGACCAACCCGCGGCTCATCAACGACGACCCGAACGCGGCTGTCGACCTCGTCTTCCTCGTCAAGGACGCCCCCGTCGCCGAGGACTGCGAGTGGGTCGAGGTGTACCTGCCCATGCGTCCCAACGGCTCCTCCGGCTGGGTGCGGCGAGCCGACGTGACCCTCCTCTCGAACCCCTACCGCATCAAGGCGGACCTCGGGAACTTCCAGCTCACCGTCCTCAAGGACGGAGAGGTGATGAAGGAGATCCCCATCGCGGTGGCCGCCGACAACACGCCCACCCCGGGCGGGCTCTACTACATCACCGAGCTCGTCCAGACCCCGGACCCGGGCGGCGTCTACGGACCCTACGCCTACGGGCTCTCGGGGTTCTCCGAGGTCCACCAGACCTTCAACGGCGGTCCCGGCCAGCTGGGCATCCACGGCACCAACCAACCCCAGTTCATCGGCCAGCAGGTCAGCAACGGGTGCATCCGGATGAGCAACGCCGACATCACCGAGCTGTCGAAGATCCTCCCGCTCGGCGTGCCCGTCGAGGTGATCGCCTGAAGCGGTTGGCGGTCCCCGCCCTCCTCGTGGCCGGGCTGGCGCTCGGCGCCTGCACCAGCTCGGGCGACGACGCCGCGCCCGCCACCACGCTCACCGGGCCGGCGGCCACCATCGCCGCCGCCGCCGAGCTGCTCCCCCCCATCGCTGCCGACCAGGAGCTGCCCCCCCAGGACCTCTCGTCGATCCGCGAGGTCTACGACGAGGCGTTGGCCACGATGGGGCTCACCCTGACGCGGGGGGCCCTGATCGACCTCAGCGGAGGGCGCTACGAGCCCTCGCCCGACGGGCGCCACCTCGCCCTCTACGTCGAACCGATCGCCGGTCGCACCGCCGAGGAGTACGCCGAGGCGGCGTGGACGCTGTCGGCGCTGGTGACGCCCGACGTGTTCGCCCGATGGTCGGGGCTCGACTCCTACGACATCTGCCAGGAACCGCTACCCGAGGTCGACCCGTCGCCCGAGCCCAGCCCGGTGACCCAGCTCAACCTCACGCGTGAGGCGGCGTCGCGGGTCGACTGGACGAACGGCGACCTGACCAGCCTGCTCGTGGCGGCTCGCCAGAGCGACGACCTGCGCATGTACGTCAACCGGGAGATGCGCGAGACGGCGACCTACTCGGCTGCCAACGACGAGGCGAGGGCGCTCACCGGGGCCGGCCCCGTGCTCACCACCCCCCCGGGCTGACCGACCTCCTCCCCTGCGCCAGGCGCGTCGCGACGCCGGTCAGGGCCAGTCGACCGCGATCCGCGTCCGGTCGGCCGGGTCGACGCGCACCGGGAGCTCGCGGCCGGCGGTCATGAGCACCAGGTGCTGGTACGGCACCACCACGGTCGCCGCCAAACGGTACGGCTCGGCGCCGGGGAGGCGGATCTCGAGGTCGAGGACGCTCACGGGCTGGAAGCCGACCATCCCGGCCGTCGCCCGGTGACCGTGGAGGACGGCCACCCCGGGTGTGCCCCCGACGAGGTCGTCCCCGCTGCCCTCGGCGGCCTGCTGCTGTTGGGTGCGAGCCCACTCGGCCTGGTCGGCCGCGTTGCGGAGGTCGTCCGGGAGTTGCCCGAGCTTGCCGGTGAACGTCGTCGGACGGCCCGACGCCGCGGCGAGGTCGTCGCTCTGCTTCTTCAGCCGGTTCATGTCGTCGAAGATGCCCACCCTGACCCCTTGCCCCTCGGGCCGACCGTCCTTAGCCTGGCCGCGTCGACGGTCGGCGAACCGAGGGGGAGTCTCATGGGGTTGTTCAAGAAGGTCAAGGACGGGATGGACCAGGCCGAAGCGGGGCTCGGGCAGGCCGCGGCGGCTCAGCAGTTCGCCCAGCAGCACGCCACCCAGGCCCCGGCCGAGGGCCAGATCGGCATCGCCGGGCTGCCCGTCGACCCTGCGGCGATGGGCGGACCGTCCTCGGCGCCGCTCGACGCCGACGACCCGATGCTCCAGCCCGTCAACGGCATCGGCATCGCCGAGTACGCCGCCGTGGCCAAGATCGCCCAGGAGCGCGGCGTGACCACCGAGGAGGGCATGGCCGAGATCGCCGGGGAGCAGGGCTTCGACCCGGCGACGTTCGCCGCCGCGGTGAAGGAGTGGGTGAGCCGGATGGGCCAGTCGATGGTCGTCGGCCAGGAGTTCCGCAAGCACATGGGCTACTGAGGAGCCCACCCCACCGGCGCCGCGGGCTCAGGCCCACGCGCCCAGCCAGTCGGCCACGACAGCCACGATCGCCTCGTCGGCGTTGCGCGGGTCGTGGCCCCCGGGGAGCCACGCGAAGGTGACCGGACCGGGCACGGCCGCGGCGGCGGCCTCGAGCTCGTCCGGCGAACCGAACGGGTCCTTCTCCCCGCTCACGAACAGGCACGGGAGGTGGAGGCCCCCGAAGTGCTCCACGCGGAGCTTGTCGGGCTTGCCCGGCGGGTGGAGCGGGTAGCTCAACAGCACCAGCCCCGCCGCCGGCAGGCCCTCGGCGACCGCCATCGAGCACATGCGTCCACCGAAGGACCGACCGCCGAGGACGAGCCGGGCGGGATCGACGCCGGCGTCGCCGACGGCACGGGCGGCCTCCTCCACGACCGCCGCCACCGCCACCGGCGCGCGGTCGGGGGCCTTGCGCCCGGCCTTGCGGTACGGGAAGTCCATCCGTCGGACGGGGAGCGGCACCAGGCCCTCCTCGAGGGCGACGAGGGTGTGGTGATCGCGATCCGCGCCCGCGCCGGGGGCCAGCAGCATGGCCCCGGGCGCCACCCCCGGGGTCACGGGCTCACCGCCTCGGCGGCGGCGCGGCGCTCGGCGTCGACCCGCAGCTCCCCCTTCGCGACCTTGCCCCCCGACGAGCGGGGGAGCTCGTCGACCACGACGAGCCGTTCGGGCCACCACTCCCGCGACACACCCCGCCGGCGCAGGTGATCGGTGATCCCGTCGAGCTCGACGGCGTGCCCGGGCCGTACCTCCACGTACGCGCACACCCGCTCGCCGAACACCGGGTCCGGCCAGGCCACCACCGCGACCATCGCCACCGCCGGGTGGGTCCCGATCTCGGCCTCCACCGCCGGTGCACTGATGTTCTTGCCGCCGCGGATCACGAAGTCCGAGGTGCGCCCCACCACGGTGAGCACGCCCTCCGGGTCGATCTCCACGATGTCGCCCATCAGCATCCACCCGTCGTCGGTGAACAGCGCGGCGTTCGCCTCGTCGTCCGCCCAGTACCCGAGGCACGTGACGGGCCCCCGACACCCCGGTCGCCCCGGTCGGCCCGATCCGGTGATGTCGGAGCCGTCGTCGGGGTCGAAGAGCCGGACGTGCATCTCGTCGATGATCCGCCCGGCGGTGCGCAGACGAACGTCACGATCGTCGGCGACGGTCGTGCCGCTCAGCGCACCGGTCTCGTTGGAGCCGTAGAACTGCAACACCGCGGCGCCGGTCTCGCGCTCGAACTCGGCGGCCCGCTCGAAGGGCACGGCCTCGCCACCGGTGAACATCGACCGCAACGAGGAGAGGTCGCGGGGACGCTCGGCCTGGGCGTTGAGCAGCATGATGAACTGCGTGCTGACGCAGCACAGCACGGTGACCCGCTCCCGCTCGACGAGATCGAGGGCGAGGTCGGCGTCGAAGCGCTCCATCACGACCGTCGGGCTGGCCAGCAGCGTCGGCGTGAAGTGGGAGGTCCAGAGCCCGAACCCGAACGGCGCCGGGAGGAGGCTCATGAACACCTCGTCGTCCCCGAAGCCGCCGGCGCGCACGGCCAGGCGGTGGTAGGCGATCCACCGGTTCTGGGTGTGCATCACGCACTTCGGCAGACCGGTCGTCCCCGAGGTCGAGTTGAGCAGGAACAGCTCGTCGGGGCCGAGCTCGAGACCCGGGTCGAGCACGCCGACGGGGCCGGGACGTCCGTCGACGAGGACCTGATCGCCGACCACACACGGCTCGTCGGGGATCACCACGAGGTGCTCGACGCGGTGGCCGAGCGCAGCGACGGCGTCGACCAGGTCGTCGGCGGGACGCCCCCGCAGGGCGGCCGTCGTCACCAGCGCCCGCGCCCCGGAACGGGCCGCCAGGTGAGCCACCTCGGCGTCGCCGGCCCGGGTGCCGATCCCCATGGCCACGAGCCCGGCGCGGGGAAGGGCGTGCAGCGCCACGTGGACCAGGTCGGTGTCGGGGAGGACGACGGCGACCCGGTCGCCGCGGTCGAGACCGAGTCCGGCCAGCACCTCGGCCAGCACCGTCACGGACCGCTCGAGCTCACCCCACGAGACGGAGCGGTCGACGGTGACGAACGCCCGGTCGTGCGGCCGACCGACGGCGTTGGCGGCCAACGCGTCCCCGAGGGTGGCGTCGCCCCACCACCCCGAGGCACGGTGCTCGGCCACCACCGCGGGAGCGGCCCGGGGCACGTCGCCGAGGCGGGGACGATCGAGCGAGGGCATCGTCGCGCACCGTACCGGACGGGTCGGTGGGGCGACGCCGGGCACGAGGACGGCCGGGCACTCGGCGTGGCGATCAGCGACCGGTGAGGATGCGCCGCGCCTCGGCGAGGTCGGCGATGCGCTGGGCCGCGCCGTCGTTCTCCGCGCCGTGGTCGGGATGGGCCTCGCGCAGCAGTGCCCGGTAGCGACGGATCACGTCGCCCACCGGCGGCGCCGCCACGGCGGTGGCGATGCCTCCTGCCTCGAAGCCCATGACGCTCATCGCCCACGCCGTGGGGTTCTCCACCGCGGCGCGACCGAACGACACCCCCCGCTTCCCGCCCGCGACGACGGCGATGAAGTCGTCGCCGACGGGTCCGACCCACTTGGTGGCCCGACGCAGCGACGCCATCACACTCGGGAGGACGTGGGCGTCGAGCGTCCCGGCGGCGTAGATCGCGCCGAGCACCTGTTGCTCCGGTGCGCCGCTGTCGCCGAAGTCGAACCAGAGCCGCTCGCCGTCGCCCATGAGGCGGTGGCGCACGGACGACAGGCCGACCGTGTCGACCTGCAACCGGTGGCGCAACCGCGGCTGCGGGATCGGCCGACCCTGCTCCAGCTCGAGGGTGAGGCGCTTGATGTCGGGGATGTGGTCGGGATCGATGCCCGGCACGTGCTCGGCCACCACCCCGGCCAGGAGCACGCCACCGAACCCGGGCGCCGGCTCGCACGGGAGATCCATCTCGCCCAGCGCCACTCGACGGGTGGGCGCGTGGGGACGCGAGCAGTAGATCTCGAAGTCGGCCAGGACCACCACGGGCCCGAGGCTACCGGCGCTCAGACGAGCGGCCTCAGCCGGGCCCGGAGCTCGTCGGCGAGCTCTTCGACCCGCTCGTCGCCGACGTCACCGTCGCTGCCCGGTTCAGCGGTGAGCGCCGCGGCGAGCCCCGTCGCCGCCCGGACCAGGTCGTCCCAGACGACGGGGTCGAAGCCGAAGGGCAGGCGCATCGACGCCATCGTCGCCGAGAGGTCGACGAGGGCGAGCACGCCCTCCGGGTCCGAGGCCCGGCGTCGGAGCCGATCGGCGGCGAGGAACACGCCCCCGAGGAGCTCCTGGGCGTCGACGTCGTCGTCGAGCCCGTCCCACTCGGGATCGTCCTCGCCCTCGTCGGCGGCGGGGAAGAGCGACGGATCGGCCACCGCGCCGGACTCGACGGCATCGATGAGCTCGTCGACCACGAACTGCGCGCCGGCCGGAACCACGATCGTCGCGCCCTGCCACACGTGGGCGATCCCCTCACCGACGACGAGCCGATCGAGCAGCTCGCGGTCCTCGACCGACCACTCGTCGAGGGCGAACTCCGTTCGGTCCTCGCCGACCTCGGCGGCGTCGCGCCGTTCGGTCCCGTCGCCCCGTCCGTCGGCGGGATCGTCGTGGTCGGCGGGATCGTCGCGGTCGTCGTCCATCGCCGCAGTCTCGCGTCGGCGTGACGGCCGGCGCCGACCAGGGGCCGGAACGGATCGGCCCCGCCGGCCCAGAAGTAGTCTGGAGGAATGACTGACGAGCGAGAGACGCCGGACCGCAACGTCGCCCTCGACCTGGTGAGGGTCACGGAGGCCGCGGCGCTCGCCGCCGCCCGCTGGATGGGGCGGGGCGACAAGGAGGGCGCCGACGGTGCGGCGGTCGACGCCATGCGCCTGGTGCTCGGGACCGTGCCGATGGACGGTGTCGTCGTCATCGGCGAAGGCGAGAAGGACGAGGCCCCGATGCTCTACAACGGCGAGCGGATCGGCGACGGATCGCCGCCGTCGGTCGACATCGCCGTCGACCCCATCGACGGAACGACGCTGACGGCCAAGGGCCGCGGCAACGCGCTGGCCGTCATCGCCCTCTCCGAGCAGGGCACGATGTTCGACCCCGGACCGTGCGTCTACATGGAGAAGATCGCCGTCGGGCCCAGCCTCGTCGGGGTGGTCGACATCTCACTCAGCCCCTCCGAGAACCTCCGGGCGGTGGCGCGCACCAAACGGGTCGACGTCTCCGAGGTCACCGTCGTGATCCTCGAACGCGATCGCCACGACGACCTGATCGCCGAGGTCCGTGACGCGGGCGCGCGGATCCGGCTCATCCCCGACGGCGACGTCGCCGGGGCCATCTCCACCGCATGGCTCGACTCGGGCGCCGACATCCTGTTCGGCATCGGCGGCACGCCCGAGGGCGTCATCGCCGCCGCCGCCCTCAAGTGCATGGGCGGCGAGCTCCAAGGTCGGCTGTGGCCGCGTGACGACACCGAGCGCGCCGCCGCCGTCGCCGCCGGCTACGACCTCGACCGGGTCCTCGGTACCGACGACCTCGTGGCCGGCGACAACTGCTTCTTCGCGGCCACGGGGATCACCGACGGGGAGCTGTTGAAGGGCGTCCACGTCGACGCCCGGGGCGCGACCACCCAGTCCCTCGTGATGCGGTCGAAGTCCGGGACGGTCCGCCTCGTCAACGCGGTGCACCAGCTCGACAAGCTGCGGTTCCACGGCGCGCTGCTCTGACGAGGCGGACCCGGGACCCTCAGCCGATGATCGACCGGAGCATCCCGACGGCCCGGCGACGAACCGTCCGGGGGACCGGCGCGATCGCTGCGGTCGCCACCCGGTAGCCGACACCGGGGACCACCAGCGCCTGACCCCGCTGGGCGCCGTCGACGGCGTCACGGGCCACGTCCTCGGGCGTCATCCAGACGAAGCCGGGGAGCCCGTCGGCTCCGGAGCCCTCCGGGAGGTGCCCGGCGAACTCCGTGCGGGTGAACCCGACGAGGGCCGCCGACACCGAGACCCCGGTCCCCCGGGTCTCCTCGTGGAGGGACTCGCTGAAGCTGGCCACGAAGGCCTTCGTGGCCGCGTAGGTGGCCATGGTCGGCATGGGGACGAGGCTGGCGATCGAGGCGATGTTGAGCACCGAGCCCCTCCCCCGCTCGAGCATGCCCGGGAGCGCGGCCCGGGTGAGCTGCTGGAGGGCCACGACGTTCACCGCCACCATGCGCTCCTCGGCCTCGGGATCGAGCTCGGCGAAGGGGCCGGAGGTGCCGAACCCGGCGTTGTTGACGAGGAGGTCGACCGGTACGTCGGTGGCGGCGAGTCGCTCGGCGACGGCGGCGCGGCCCGCGGCGTCGGCGAGGTCCGCCGCCACCACGTCCACCTTCGTGCCGTGGGCGGCGGCGAGCTCGTCGGCGAGACGGGCGAGAGGATCGGCTCTTCGGGCGGTCACGACCAGCGTGGGCACCCGCCGTGCGGCGAGCTCGCGGGCGACCGCTTCACCGATGCCGCTCGACGCCCCGGTCACGAGAGCGACGCTCCAGGGTTGGTCCATGAGGGGAACCTAGGCCAGGTGACCGCGCCCCGTGCCGGGACGCGGTCAGGTGGAGGTGAGCGCGAGCGCTCCGCCGACGAGGGGCAGGGCCAGCACCAGGTACCAGAGGCCGGCCAGTGCCGAGGCCAGCGACAGGAGGAGGAAGGTGGGGCTGACGAGGGTGAGCGCCGCGCCGTAGCCCGGCAGGTCGCGGCGGGCGGCGAGCATGAGCCGACCGGCGCGCCAGGCATCCCCCGGCCGAACGCGGGTGGGGCCGCCCCGGAGCTGCGCCGCCCGGGCGACCTCGACGAGATCCGTGCCGTGCCGCCGGGCCAACTCGGGCACCGACCCGATGCGCCCCGGGAGCTCGACCACCTCGCGCAGCGCGGAGCCGAAGAGCCAGAGCACCATCACCGGTGCCGCGACGACGCCCGCGACGACGAGCCCGGCCAGCGCGTCGACGAGGGAGGAGGGCCGGACGACGAGCCCGATGGCGGCGACGACGACGACCGCGGCGAGCGCCACCGCCACGGTGTAGATGCGCACGACTCGGACCGCCCCCACCGCGATCGGCAACAGCCTGCCCAGGACCACGTAGGCGCGATCGGCCCTCACACGGGCGGCGTCACCGCCGGTGACGTCGGATCGCATCGGTGCGCCGGACATGGAGAGCACCGTACCCAGCCCGGGGCCGATCGAGTCGTCGCGCTAGCGACGTCCGGCCGGGAAGGTCTGCTGGCTGCGTCGGGTCACGCCGGCGAGCGCCTCGGCGTCGGCCACCGCGGCGTGCAGGTCGCGGTCCACGGCCACCTTCTCGGTCTCGAGCGCGAGCTCGAGCGCGTCGCGCTGTCCGGTCAGCTCCGCATCGGTGGCCGTGGCGGCCGCGTCGATCCGGTCGTCCACCCGCACCCTGGCCACCTCCGCCTGGGCGCGGGCCCAGTGGTACTTGAACATGCCGACGTCGAAGTTGCCGTTGGCGATCCGGTCGGACGCGAGCACCTGGCCGCTGGGCACCTTGAGGTCCCGGACGATGCCGACCCAGCTGAGGGCCTTCAGGATGTACCAGGTGACGTCGAGCTCCCACCAGAAGAAGCCGTTGCGGGCCGACGCCTGGTAGTGGTGGTGGTTGTTGTGCCATCCCTCGCCGAGGGTGAGCACCGAGATGAACCAGTTGTTGCGGCTGGTGTCGTCGGTGACGAACCGGCGACGTCCCATCACGTGGGCGAGGCTGTTCACCAGGAACGTCGAGTGCCAGAGCACCACCGTGCCGAGCATGAAGGAGAAGAAGAGCCCGGACCAGCCGGCGACGAGCGTGCAGGTGATGGCGAGCAGCCAGGGGAACAGCCCGTTCCACTTGTCGACGAAGCGCAGCTCGGGGTACTTGGCGAAGTCGCGGATCCGCTCGTGGGGGATGTCGTCGTAGCGGTCGCACAGTATCCAGCCCACGTGGCTCCACCAGAAGCCCCGCAACGGCGAGTGGATGTCGAGCTCGGTGTCGCTGTAACGGTGGTGGTTGCGGTGGTGCCCCGCCCACCACAGCGGCCCCTTCTGCGCCGAGGTGGCCCCCCCGACGGCGAGGACGAGCTGGAAGGCCCGACTGGTGCGGTAGGTGCGGTGGGCGAAGTACCGGTGGTAGCCGCCGGTGATGAAGAACATGCGACCCCAGACCACCACGACGAAGAGCACCAGCGCCTCGGGGGTGACCCCGAACCAGACGGTGCCGGCGACGGCGAGGACGTGGACGAGCAGGAACGGGATCGACGAGCGCCAGTTGACGTGCTCCTCGGGGGTGCGCTCGAACGGTGCGGTGACCTTGGGCAGGACGGTGGCGCCCTGGGCCGGGTCGTCGATCAGCGAGAGGGGGGGAGACTCCACACGATGCCTTTCTGGGCGATACCTCTCTGGGAGATGCCCTTCTGGACCTGCGTCGGGATGATCGAAACGTAGCCTACCTACCGGTCGGTAGGGAGCGGTGGTCGGGCCCCGCGAAACGAAACAGTCCCGAACGAATACCGCCCGCCGATCCGTACCCCGCGGTCGCTCCGTACCATCCACCGAGGCCCGCAACGACACGTGCGGGCCCGACCACCGTCACCGGAGATCCCGTTGGACCACGCCCCACGACCCTCGCCGTGGCTGCCCCGCCTCGCCGGAGCGGTCGCCGCCGCGGTGTCGCTCGCAGTCGCCGAGATCGTCACCGGCCTGACCGGCGCCGAGTCGCTCGTCGCCTCGGTGGGCACGCAGGTCGTCGACCGGGCCTCCGGCGGCATCGTCAAAGCCGCCATCGAGGCCTTCGGGACCAACGACAAGGCCGTGCTCCTGACCAGCATCGTCGTCGTCGTCCTCGCCGTCGGCGCCGTGGTGGGTGGCGCGTCCGTCCGCCGGCCCTGGATCGCCGCCGCCGCGTTCGCCGCCGCCGGCCTCCTCGGTGCCCTGGCCGGAATGGCCGACCCCGGGTCGTCGGGGGGTGGCGCGCTCGCGGCGGCCACCGTGGCGGCGGTCGCCGGATGGGCGACCCTGCGCCTGCTCCTCGGCGTGCTGACATCGGGCGGCCCGCTCCCGATGGCGACGACGGCCGCGACGGTCCGGCGACCCGCGGCCGGTCCCCCGGTCGGCGGCGACGACGGAACCGTCGTCGAGGTCCCGGGAAGGGCGAGCGGCGACCGCCGCGCCTTCTTCGCATGGACGGGCGCCGCGGCCGCGTTCGCAGGGCTCACGGCGATCGGGACCCGGTCCTGGGCGGGGTCCTCGAGCGCCGAGCTGGCCCGCTCGACCGTGACGCTGCCCCCCGTGACGCCACCGCCCTCGGCCGCCCCGACGACCGTCGGCCCTGCGGCCGCGCCCGCGGCCGGCTCCCTCTCCGTGGAGGGCCTCACCCCCCTGATCACCCCCAACGACCGCTTCTACCGCATCGACACCGCCCTGGTCGTGCCCCAGGTCGACCCGTCGGGGTGGGCGCTCGAGATCAAGGGCGACGACGTCGACCCGTACCGCCTCACCTTCGACGAGCTCCTCGCCCTGCCGATGGTCGAGGCCCCCGTGACCATCGCCTGCGTCAGCAACGAGGTCGGCGGGGACCTGGTGGGGACGGCGGTCTGGCAAGGGGTCCCTCTGACGACGATCCTCGAGCGCGCCGGGCTTCGGCCCGGCGCCGTCCCCGAGGGCGCCGCGCAACTCGTCGGGCGCTCGGTCGACGGGTTCACGGTGGGCTTCCCGACCGAGGTCGCCCTCGACGGCCGCCAGGCGATGGTGGCCGTGGGCATGAACGGCGAGCCGCTCCCCGTCCGCCACGGTTTCCCGGCGCGCCTCGTGGTGGCGGGCCTCTATGGCTATGTCTCGGCCACCAAGTGGCTGACGACCATCGAGCTCACCGGATGGGACGACTTCGACGCGTACTGGATCCCCAGGGGCTGGGCCAAGGAGGCCCCCGTGAAGACCCAGTCGCGCATCGACGTCCCCCGGCCCGGCGGCGACCCGCCGGCCGGCCCCGTGGCCCTGGCCGGCGTGGCGTGGGCCCCCACCCGCGGCATCCGCAGGGTCGAGGTCCAGATCGACGACGGCGCCTGGATCGAGGCCGAGCTCGGCCCGGGCGGGAACGACGACGTCTGGCGGCAGTGGGTCCACGTCTGGGACGCCGCGCCCGGACGGCACACCGTCAGGGTGCGGGCCACCGACGGCACCGGCGAGACCCAGCCCGGTGAGCGCAGCCGCGTCGATCCCGACGGCGCCACCGGGTGGCACACCCGCACCGTGAACGTGTCGGCCTGAGCCCTGGCGCCGTCAGCCCGGCGCGGCGCTCGCCCGCCGAAGCCGGTCGATGACGGCCACACCGATCCCGACGTCGGGAGGCGGCACGCAGACCAGGACCTGGACACCCAGCCGGTCGGCCTGGCGCATCCGTCCGTAGAGGAGCCGGGCGTACTCCTCCGGAGCACCGGCGGGCTCGAGCACGACGACCTCGGCGGGGACGCCGTCGACGGCGCGAGGGGCCAGCAGCCCGACGATGGGCGGACGACCCCCTGGCCCCGTCCCGGCGAGGTGCTCGGTGAGCACGGCCACGACCGCATCGACATCGGCGAGCACGACCCGGGCGCGAGGCGCATAGTGGGCGGGCAGCATCCCCGGAGCGCGGGCCTCCACGGTCCCGACGCGCGCCGCCGCCGCCCGCTCCGGCTCACGCCCGAGCACGTCGCCCAGGCGTTCACCGCTCACACCGCCGGGACGGAGCACGAGCGGCTCATCACCGGTGAGATCGACGATCGTCGACTCCACGCCGACCGCGCACGGGCCGCCGTCGAGCACCAGGTCGACACCGTCCCCGAGCTCGGCGACCACGTCTGCCGCCGTCGTGGGGCTCACCCGCCCGAACCGGTTGGCCGAGGGCGCGGCCACGCCGCCACCGAACTCCTCCAGCAGGAGCCGCGCCACCGGGTGGTCGGGCACCCGCAACCCGACCGTGGGTCGCCCGCCGGTCACGGCGTCGACCACCTTCGGGCTCCGCCACAACAGGAGGGTGAGAGGCCCCGGCCAGAACGCGTCGGCCAGCAGGCGCGCCGCCGGCGGCACGTGCTCCGCGTAGGCGTCGAGGAGGTCGGCGTCGCCGAGGTGGACGATGAGGGGGTGGTCCACCGGACGACCCTTCACCTCGTAGATGCGGGCGACCGCGGCGGGGGCCGCCGCGTCCGCTCCCAGCCCGTAGACGGTCTCGGTGGGGAACGCGACCAAGCCGCCGGCCCGCAGAGCCGACGCCGCCCGGGCCACACCCTCGAGGCCCGCCACCACCTCCGGCCCGGTCGGCTCCGACGACGTCATCGGCGGATCCTACCGAGCCTCCGGCACCGGTTCCCCCGGCGGGCGACCTCGACCGCGTCGCCGCTCAGCCGACGAAGCGACCCACCGAGACACGACCGATGAAGGCGTAGGCGGTCAGCGTTCCGGCCACGACGATCGCCACCCACGCGATGATCCGCAACCACCGCGGCAACCGGCCGAGCATCGCCGCGTAGGCGGGGTAGAGGACCCAGTCGGCCATCGCGAACCGGTTGAAGCTGGCCAGGACGCTCGACGCGAACGGCAGTGCGATCATGGCCACCCCGAGCATCCACGCCTCCATCGGGAAGCGGTGACGAGCGGTGCGCCCCTCTCGACCGAGCCGACCGGCCACCGCCAGGTAGACGAGCCCCACGAGCACGATCCCGACCGCCCAGAGGTCGAAGGCGCGGGCCACCAGCGCCGGGACCATCACCGTGCGCCGGTCGGGCGTCAGGTTGTCGATGCCCTGGAGCACCGAGTTCCACGGCGCCGACACCGTGCGACCCCAGTCGTCCTGCACGCCGAGGAAGGCGAACGCATCGCCGAGCTGGACCTGCATGGTCACGAGCACGGCGCCGAGGCCCACCAGACCCGCCCCGGCGTAGACGACCGCCCAGCGGTCGACGCGACGGGTCCGGATCACGCGGGCGAGGATCAGCACCGCGGGGACGAGGATGCCGACCGACCGTGTGGTCGCCACGCCGAGCAGGAGGGCTGCGGCCAGGCCCCGCCGACCCCGACGGTCCGCCCAGACGGCTCCGGCCCCGAGGGCGATGAACAGGGCCTCGGAGTAGAACATCCAGAGGAACAGCGACGAGGGGAAGACGGCCAGCAGCACCACCGCCCGTCGGGCCGCCACCTCGTGCACCCACTCCCGGGTGACCCCCCACACGGCGACGAAGGCCCCGAGCGCGGTGATCGACGCCACCGCGTGGGCGGTGACGGCGTCCGAGCCGGTGAGCCACCAGATCGGCGTGCCCAGCCATGCCACACCCGGGAAGAAGGCGTGCGACGGCATGAAGGGTCGCGGGTCCCAGTACCCGTGGTGGAGGATGCGCAGGTAGTGCGCCCCGTCGTAGGAGTAGGCGGACTCGACCCCCTTGCCGCCGAGCCAGAGGGTGACGGCCAGTGACGCCAGACGCCAGAGGGCCCACACCGCGACGGGGAAACACAGGCCGGGCAGCATCGGCGTGGAGCGCAGGCGGCTCCAGATGCTCGTTGCCTCGGGCGACGGACGCGACGGCGACGCCGGCCGGGTCTCCTCGTCCTCCGCAAAGAGCGCCGGGGGGGCGGCGTCGTCGGGAAGCGTCGTGGTCACGGAGCCCCGATGTTATGCCGCCCCCGCGGCACGGTCGTCGACGGCCACCGACCGGACCCCGGACCCGATCTGGCCGGCGGCGCCCCGCCGTGCGAGGGTGGACGGGTGCCCGTGCTCGCGACGACGGTCGACTGGCCGGTGGTGGCCGCCGGCGTGGTGGTGGTCACCGCCGTGGCCCTCTGGGGGCTGTTCCGCCGGGGCTCGATCGCCGACCGCGCCCGGACGGACTACGACGACACCGACGCGGACGACGGCCCGGCCTGATCCGGCGCGGGCGGCGTCCGCCCGGTGACGGTGGTGTAGAGGACACGGGCCATGGAACGTCGCAGGTCGTCCCGCGGGGCACCCCACTGCTCCAGGCCTTCGTGGTGGGCGGCCACGTGGGCGAGCATCGAGATCACGACCCCGGCCTCGGCTCGCGGGTCGGGTCGGTCGCCGTCCTCGTGCGCGAGGAGCTCCACCAGCGCCTCGGAGGGCTCGCGGAGGAACCGCGTGCGCAGGTCACGGAACCGCCGGTCCCCCTCGTCGGTGGCCAGGTCGACGACCCGCAGCACCGCCCGGTGGCGGTCCCACACCCCGAGGAACCCGTCGGCCACCCCCAACGCCGAGTCCCACGCCGACGGACCCCGCCACGGCCGGTCACGGACGAGGTCGGCCAACTCGGGCCCGCACGTCGAGGCCATCTCCTCGGCCAGGGCCAACACCGCTTCCTCGACGTCGCCGAAGTACTGGTAGAAGGCGGCCGGCGACATCTCGGCGGCGCGGGCGATGTCGACGACCCGGACCTCCCGGTAGGTCGCGGTGTCGAGGAGTTCGGCCGTGCTCTCCAACAGGCGTTGGCGGGTGCGCTGCCCGCGACGACCGACCGACCGGGCCGCCGGTGGGGTGGGGTCCCCGGCGCCGGAGGCATCGGGGCGGGCGACGCTGGGCACGAGGCGAGGGTAGCGAGCGAACGGCGCACCGACCCTCGCCGGCGCTGTGCCGGCGGGCGGGAGCTACCCCCAGGCGTCCAGCACCTCGTCGGTGGTGACCACCGTGGCGACCAGCGCGTAGGAGTTGGCGAGGAGGGCCCGGGCGTAGTCGTCGGGCACTCCGGCGACGGCGTCACGGGGCACCACCACCTGGTACCCGGCGTTGACCAGCCCGATGGACAGGCCCATCAGCGCGACGTTGAGCGAGACGCCGACGACGACGACCGTGCGTACCCCGAGGTTGCGCAGGATGGGGTCGAGGTCGGTGCCGCCGACGGGGTCGAGGCCGTGGTAGCGGCCGAGAACCAGGTCGTCGGGCGACAACCCGAACTCCGGGATCGGCAGTGCCGCCTCGCTACCCGGGAGCATCGGTGGCGAGACCTTGTTCATCGCCACGAACATGCGACCGTTGGTGTTGGCGCCCCGGTTGTCGAGCCGCCGCCAGAAGACGGCGTGGAGGACCTGCACCCCCGCCGTGCGGGCGCCGTGCACGAGGCGGCTCCCGTTGGGGACGACCGTGTCACGGGCGGCCGCGGCGAGCTCGGGGAGGGCCGAGTCCGGGCCGAGCACCCCGTTCTGGCACTCGGAGGTCACCACCGCCGTGGTGGTGGGGGCGAGCAGGGCGCTGAGGTCGACCGCCATCAGGCCGCGGCGCGGATGCGGGGCAGGACCTTGTCGACGTAGAGCTCGAGGCTGGCCCAACCGTGCTCGGGTGCGGTGCCGCCCACCATCGGCATCAGGACCAGACCACCGAAGGGCCCCAGCTCCTCGGCGAAGGCCACCGCTTCGTCCGGGGTGAGCACCTTGTAGACGTGGCCGGCACGCAGCGCCTCGATCGTGTCGGCGTCGGTGCTGACCGCGGAGCGGATGTCAGGGGTCTGCCAGGACTTGTAGACCATGGCGTCGTGGAGCATGTGGGGGCCCACCTCGGCCCACGTGCGCTCCGGGTCCTCGCTGATGAACAGGCAGCCCGTGGTCTCGGCCGCGGGCATGAGGCACATGCCCGGTGTCGTACCGAGGCGTTCGCACTCGGCCTGGTAGTGCTCGGCCAACGCGGGGTCGTTGGCGGCCAGCTGGGCGCTGAGCCCGAAGCGGGCGGCGCGCTCGACGGCGGCCTTGCCAGAACCACCGACGAAGAACATGGGGTGGGGCTCGGTGAACGGTGGCGGCGTGACCTGCACCGTCTCCCCCCGGAGCTCGAAGGGCTCCCCGGTCCAGGCCTTGAGCATCGTGTCGAGGGCCTCGTCGAGGAGCTTGCCCCGCCGCTTCCACTCCTTGCCGAGCAGGTGGTACTCGATCGGCCGGTACCCGAGCCCGGTGGTGAAGGTGATGCGCCCCTTCGACAGGTGGTCGAGGGCGGCGATGTCCTCAGCCAGGCGGACCGGGTCGTGCTCGGGGACGAGCAGCGCCTGGATGCTCATCATGATGCTCTTCGTGCGACCGGCGATGGCGGCGGCCATGATCAGCGGGGACGACATGTAGTTGTCCGGGCTGGCGTGGTGCTCGGACAGCACGCAGATCTCGAACCCGTTGGCATCGGCGTACTCGGCCATGTCGAGGGCGGCGGCGTACATCCCCTGGATCTCGGTCCGGGACCGGCCCGGGGCCCGCATGTCGAAGCGCAGGATGGACATGGCCATGGGTGTCTCCCCCTCGTGGTCGGAGCGCCCGTTCTACCGCACCCGCCCCGGGCGTGGTGCACCGGACGCCCCGCCCCGGCGAAGCCACCGATCGGTTACCGGTTCCGGACCGATCGCGATAGACAGACACGATCCGTCCGGTGCGTGCAGGCGCATGCGCCCTCCCGCCAGGAGTTCCCCATGCCCGAAGCCGTGATCGTCGCCACCGCCCGCAGCGCCATCGGTCGGGCCAACAAGGGCTCGCTGACCAAGGTGCGCCCCGACGACCTCGCCGCGACCATCATGCGCGCCGCCCTCGACAAGGTGCCGGCGCTCGACCCCTCCACCGTCGAGGACGTGATCCTCGGGTGCGCCCAGCCGGCCGGCATGCAGGGCTACAACATGGCTCGCGTCGTGTCGGACCTCGCCGGCATGGGCCACGTCCCGGGCGTCACGGTGAACCGCTACTGCTCGTCGTCGCTGCAGTCGATCCGCATGGCGGCCCACGCCATCAAGGCCGGCGAGGGCGATGTCTTCATGGCGGCGGGCGTCGAGACGGTGAGCCAGTTCGGGTCGGGCATGGCCGACGGCCTCCCCGGCACGCACAACGAGCGGATGGCCGCCGCGGAGGCGCGCACCGCCGAGCGGTCCCAGGGCGGGGCACCGACCTGGACGCCCTTCGACGGTGGCATCGCCGACTACTACCTGGGCATGGGTCAGACCGCCGAGAACGTCGCCCAGTACGAGGGCGTGTCCCGCGAGGACCAGGACGAGTTCGCGGCCCTCTCCCAGCAACGGGCCACCGCGGCCCTCGAGCGGGGCTTCTTCGAACGGGAGATCACCCCGGTCGAGACCGTCGACGCCGACGGCAACCCGGTGACGGTGACCCGCGACGACGGCATCCGGGCCGGCACCACCAAGGAGAAGCTCGCCGAGCTGAAGCCGGTCTTCCGCCCCGACGGGACCGTGACGGCCGGCAACGCCTGCCCCCTGAACGACGGGGCGGCCGCCGTGATCGTGATGAGCGACGCCCGGGCCCGCGAGCTGGGCCTCACGCCGCTGGCCCGCGTGATCTCGTCGGGGGTGAGCGCCCTCGACCCGGAGATCATGGGGCTCGGCCCGATCGAGGCGTGCCGCCAGGCCATGGCCCGCGCCGGGATGACCATCGACGACATCGACCTGGTGGAGATCAACGAGGCGTTCGCGGCCCAGGTCGTGCCGTCGGCCCGCCACCTCGGCATCAGCTACGACAAGCTCAACGTCAACGGCGGCGCCATCGCCCTCGGCCACCCGTTCGGGATGACCGGCGCCCGCATCATGACGACGCTGCTGAACGGGCTCGAGGACACGGGCGGCACCATCGGCATGGAGTCGATGTGCGTCGGTGGCGGCCAGGGCATGGCGATGATCGTGGAGCGCCTGGCCTGAGCGCCGTCAGGTGAAGATGATCTCGCCTCCGGCGGCGATCTCGTAGAACTCGCCGACGGTGATGATGCCGCCGAGATCGTCGAAGAAGTCCTCCCTCGACATGCCGAAGAGGTCCACCGACGCCAGGCAGGCGTACATGCCGGCACCGGTGTCGGAGATGAGTTCGATGAACTCGGGCACCGACGGGATGTCGAACTGCTCCATCTTCTTGTTGAGCATGTGGGTGGCGATACCCGACATGCCGGGGAGCCCACCGAGCAGGGTGTTCATGTGCATGCCCGGGTTACCCACCGTGGCGATCTTGATGTGCTCCATGCGCTTCTTGTGGATGGCGTCCAGGCCGAAGAAGGTGAAGAACAGATTGGCCTCGATCCCCTCGGCGCGGGCCCCGTTGGCCATGATGAGCCCGGGATAGATCCCGTCGAGGGACCCCTTGGAGATGATGATCGAGACCTTCTCGATGGTGTCGGACACGGTGACTCCTTGTTCGTGCCGCGAGGCGGCGGGGGGACGGGCGATCTCGGTGGGTCAGATGCAGCCGCGCGGCTTGGGGATGCCGGCGATCTTGGCGGCCACCTTGGCGGGCCCCTTCGGGAAGAGCTGGTAGAGCTCCTTGACGCTGACCCCGGAGGTCTTCCCGAGCATCCGCACGGTCGGCCCCGTGCCCTTCTCGAAGTACTCCTTGCGCATGAAGTCGATGACCTGCCAGTGCCGGTCGGTCAGGTCGTCGATGCCTTCGTCCCGGGCGATCTCGACGGCGATGTCGCGGTCCCACTGGTCGGGCTGCTCGAAGAAGCCCTCATCGTTCACTTCGACGTCACGGCCGGCGAGCGTGCGGGTCGTCATGGTGGTGCTCCTTGGGTGCGGGGTCCGGGGACCCGGGTCAACGGTCGCTGAGAGCCTTGCCGGAGGTCGGCATGTCGGGGCCGATCCCGGGGATGTCGCGCCCCGGCAGGAGTGCGTGCCAGTAGAACCACTGGAACATCAGCTTGCCGAGGTGGTTGAGGCGGGAGTCCTTGAGCAGCGGGGCGCCCACGGCGCTCGGGAAGTGACCGCCGACCGGCTCGGTGTCGTAGTTGAAGTCGATGAGCATGGCCTTGTGGAAGCCGGTCTCGATGAAGCAGTTGGCGTGGCCGTCGTAGGAGGCGTCGAGCGGTTCGCCGGCGAGGAAGCGGATGATGTTGTCGACCATCACCTCGCCCTCGAAGTGGGTCACGGAGCCCGCCTTCGACGCGGGGACGTCGGTGGCGTCGCCGATCGCGAAGATGTTGGGCTTCACCTTGGACTGCAGCGTGCGGGGATCGGTCGGCACGAAGCCCAACGCGTCCCCCAGTTCCGGCGAGCGCTCGACGTAGTCCGCCCCGCCGTGGACGGGGATCATGACGGCGAGGTCGAAGGGCACCTCCCGCTCGTCCCACGCCACCAGGCGACCCCCGACCCCGTCCACCTCGCCGGTGTTGAACTCGGTGACGAGGTGGACGCCCTTCTCCTCCAGCATCCCCGAGAGCGCCGCCGACGCAGTGGGCTTGGTGAACGCCCCGTCGAGCGGGGTCACGTAGGTGAGCTCCACGTCCTGGCGGATGCCACGCTCGCGGAGGTACCAGTCGGCGAGGAAGCAGAACTCGAGGGGCGCCACCGGGCACTTGATGGGCATGTCGACGACGTTCACCACGAGACGGCCGCCCTCGAAGCTCTCGAGGGCGCCGTGCAACGCGGTGGCGCCGGGAAGGTCGTAGAAGGTGAAGACCCGCTCGTTCCACCCCGGGCCGGTCAGCCCCTCGGTCTCCTCGGGGACGAGGCGGGCGCCGGTGGCCACGAGCAACAGGTCGTAGTCGAGCACTGCGCCGTCGACGAGGTGGACCCGATCGGCCTCGACGTCGACCCGTTCGACGGCGGTCCGGCGGAACTCGACGCTCTTGTGGAGCTGGCGGTGCCGGGGTCGCACGATGTGGTCGGGATCGGCCAGGCCGAAGGGCACGAAGAGCAGTCCGGGCTGGTAGACGTGGTCGTCGTCCTGGTCGACGACGGTGATCGTGGCGTCACGCCCGTAGTGGCGGCGCAGGCGGTTGGCGGTGAGCGTCCCTCCCGTCCCACCGCCGAGGATCACGATGTGCGGGCCCATGGGCTGCCTTTCCGGTCGTGGACACCTCCATGATGGGGCATCCCGTCCGATCCGCGCCAGGGCCGGAGGTCATACCCCTGGAGGTATGGTCCCACGGTCCCGGAGCGCACGCGGGGAAGGCCCGGCCGGAGCCGGGCCTTCCCCGTCGGTCACCACGTGCCGGCGGTGGAGGTGAGGAGAATCGAACTCCCGACCTCTACGTTGCGAACGTAGCGCTCTAGCCAACTGAGCTACACCCCCGCAGGGGTCGTCACGATACCCGACGCCGGAGCGGGCTCGGTCAACCCGGTGTCGCCGCGCACACCCTGGGCCGAACGACCCAACGACGCATCGCGGTCGCAAACGCGCTCAAGGTGAAACTCCCAGGGGCCGACAACCACCTCATGTCACTCCAGGAAACGATGAACGAGACCACTCGGGTGACGGCGCCTCGTCGCCGGGGCCGCCGTCGGGCGGCTGTCGTCGCCGCCCTCGCCCTCACCGTGGGCCTGATGGTCGGCGCGTGCACCCCCGAGGCCTACCGCCAGGCCGACCTGATCAACCAGGCCCGCGGGGCCAACGGCCTGGCGCCCCTCCAGTTCAACAGCATGCTCCACTTCAAGGCCCAGGCGTGGGCGGAGCAGCTCTCCCGCCAGGGCTACCTCTCGCACTCCCGATTGACGGACGGGAACTGGTCGACGACGTGGACCGCACTCGGCGAGAACGTGGGCATGGCGTGGTCCCAGGAGCAGGCGATGGACGCCTTCATGCGCTCCCCCGCCCACCGGGCGAACATCCTCAGCCGGGTCTACAACAAGGTCGGCACCGGCGTGGCCCAGAGCCCCGACGGCCGCATCTGGTTCGTGCAGGAGTTCATGCACGAGTGGTTCGTGGGCTGATCCCCGATCGAGGGCCCACCCCCCGGGGCCCCTCCCCCTCGCGGGACAGCGGCCCGCTCCTGCGCAGACGCGACGATGGCGCCCCGATGGGGCGCCATCGTCGCGTCCGGGTGCTCCACGCCGGGGTGCGGGGAACCGCCACGGCGTCCGTCCGTCGCCCGAGGGAACGGTGAGAGGGACCGTCCGCCCCGAGTCGAGGGAGGACGACGACGACGAGTCGACCCGACCGCATCGTCGCGACGCGTCCGCGGCCGGCGCCGGACCCAACGCCGACACAAGGGCCGGTAGGGGGGCCGGCACAGGGCCGGGTCGGACGCAACCGAGCGGGGGCCCGGATCGGATGGTCGGGAGGGGAAGAGAGGCCGGGAGCCGGACCGGGGGCGTCCCCCCGATCAGTGCGGGACGGATCAGTGCGGGACGGATCAGTGCGGGACGGCGACGTAGCGCACGCCGGCGTCACCCGGCAGCGCCCGGCCTGCGCCGTACGTGCCGTCCTGCGGGACCTCGTCCCACGCCTGGTCTCCCCACGCCTCGTCCTCCCCGGCCCGGTCCTGCCAGCTCGGGGCTCGGGCCGGCGGCACCGGCGCATGGGCCAGGTAGCGCACCTTCTCACGCTGCTCGCGCATCCGCTTCTGGGTCTGGACCAGCAGCGCCACGTAGGCGCCGAGCAACACGGCCGCCAGCACGAACAAGAGGCGGAACACGCCGCCCATGACCAGCGCGGCGACCGCCGTGGTGCCGACCGCCACCATCAGGCCGGTGAGGATGTCCTTGCGGCGCTTCTTGGCCGGCGACAGCACCGGCCGGCGCACCACGTCGCCACCGGTCGACGGGGCCAGTCCCACCCGGGCCCGAGCGGCCCCGAGGTCGTGGCGCGCCATGCCGCCCGGGGTGGTGCGCTCGAGCACGGAGAGATGACGGTTGAACGACGAGATCGAGTCGACGCGACGGGTCTCGGTGCGTGACCTGAGCCAGGAGGCCAGGTACAGCGCCCACACCACCGCGAGGATCACCAGCACCACGAATGTCACGCTCCGGGCCTGCGCTTTCGGTGTTCGGGACCGTACCGGGGGCGGCGCTCCACCTGGTGGATGCCCGCCGCCCGCGCCGGCGGTCGGTTCGGATTCGGAAACATTACGGTTCTACTACGACGCCACCGGATCGCGCCACTGCCGACACCTGGCGTTCACCTTCGCCGGGACCCCGGATCACACGTCGTCGAGGTCCAGGCCGAGGCCGAGGTCGTCGTCGCTGCCCGACAGCCCCCCGAGGCCCTCGACCCCGCCACCGTCGACCTCGGCGAGCGGATCGCGCCGATAGGTGCCCGAACGACCGCCGGTCTTCTCCCAGAGCGTGACGTCGCCGATGACCATCGACCGATCGGCGGACTTGCACATGTCGTAGATGGTGAGTGCCGCCACGGTGCACGCCGTCAGCGCCTCCATCTCCACCCCGGTGCGGTCCACGGTCTCGACCTGCGCCTCGACCTCGATGTACCGGTCCTCGATCCGGAAGTTGATGAACACGGACCCGACCAGCAGCGGGTGGCACAGGGGGATGAGGTCGGGAGCCCGCTTGGCGGCCTGGATCCCGGCCACCCGGGCCACCGCCAGCACGTCGCCCTTGCTGATCGAGCCCCGAGCGATCAGCGAGGTCGTGTCGGGCTGCATGAAGACCTTGCCCCTGGCGATGGCCCGCCGGTGGCTGACCTCCTTGGGGGTCACGTCGACCATCCGGGCCCGACCCAGTGGGTCGAGGTGGGTGAGACCGCGATCGGACATGAGAGGCGAGTCTAGGCGGGGCAGCCGACGGCGGCTCCCACCGGATCCGCCCGGGCGGCGGCCTCAGCCGCCGATCTGGCTCATCGACCTCGACGGGCGGATGAAGTGCACCTGGTTGATCTGGTGCCCGGCCCACTTGGCCCCGACCTCGACACGGATGGCATCCGCGAGGTCGTCGTCGGAGGCCCCCGACCGCAGCAGGGTGCGCAGATCCAGCTCTCGGGTCGCGAAGAGGCAGTGACGCAACATCCCCTCGGCGGTGAGGCGGACCCGATCGCACGAGTCGCAGAAGGCCTGGGTGACGCTCGCGATCACGCCGATCTCGCCGGCGCCGTCGAGGTAGCGCCACCGGTCGGCCGGCGCCGATCCACGCGCCTCGGGGCCGACCGGCTCGAGGGGGAAGACCGCGTCGACGGCGGCGACGATCTCGGACTGTCCGACGACCTGGTCGTTGGTCCACTCCCCCTGGGCGTCGAGCGGCATGAACTCGATGAAGCGGACCGTCACACCCGTCTCCCGCCCGTAGGCCGCGAAGTCCACGATCTCGTCGTCGTTCACGCCCCGCATGACCACCACGTTGAGCTTGACCGGCGCCAAACCGGCCTCCAGGGCCGCCTGCACCCCGTCGAGCACCCGCGCCAGCTCGTCGCGCTTGGTGATGTCGGCGAAGCGCTCGGGGCGCAACGAGTCGCAGGAGACGTTGATGCGCCGCAGACCGGCAGCCGCGAGGTCGTGGGCCACCAGGCGCAACGTCGAGCCGTTGGTGGTGAGCGCCAGGTCGACGTCGAGCGCCGCCAGCTTCTCGACGAGCACCGGCAGGTGGGCCCGCACCGTCGGCTCCCCGCCGGTCAGGCGGATGCCGTCGAACCCGAACCGCTCCACGCAGACCCGCGCCACTCGCGCCAGCTCCTCGTAGGTGAGGAGGTCCTGGCGCGGGAGCCACGGCATGCCCTCGGCGGGCATGCAGTAGGTGCAGCGGAAGTTGCACCTGTCGGTCACCGAGATGCGCAGGTCGCGGTGGACGCGCCCGAAGGTGTCGGTCAGCGCGTCCGCGTGCGGGGCCATGGGCGGGGAGGGTAGCGGTCGCGACCCCCGGGAGCCGGTGGCCGATCTCAGAAGCCCAGCGCGGCGTCGAGCAGGTGCACGGTCACCGGCTCCCCCGCGGCGACTCCCGGACCGTCGGGCAGCTCGGCCAGCCCGTCGGCACCGGCCATGGCGGTGAGCTGGTGGGAGCCCTGGGCGCCGGCGGACCGGACGTGCATGCGCCCGTCGACGGCGTCGCGACGACAGGTGACCCGGGCGAAGTGCACCTTGCCGTCGGGGCGGCGGCCCAGGTCCTCGCCGGCGAGCGCCACCACGCTCGGCCGGAACCGGTCGGCCCCGACCCGCCCTGCCATCTGGCGCAGGGCGGGGCGGCAGAACAGCTCGAAGCTCACCATCGAGGAGACCGGGTTCCCCGGGAGGCCGAAGACCGGGACCGTGGTCCCGTCGGCACGCCGCACGGTGCCGAAGGCCAACGGCTTGGCGGGGCGGATGGCGACCTGCATCCAGCGCATGTCCCCGATGCGGTCGAGCACCACCTTCACGTAGTCGAAGTCGCCCATGCTCACCCCACCGCTGGTGACGAGCGCGTCGCACCGCTCGACGCCGTGGCGCAGGGCGACGTCGATCGCCGCCTCGTCGTCGGGGACGAGCCCCAGGTCGACGACGTCGAACCCGGCCAGCCCGATCAGGGCGCGGAGCGCGAGCCGGTTGGAGTCGCGGATCTGGCCGGGGCCGAGGGGGCGTCCGTCGCCGACGAGCTCGTCACCGGTCGAGAGCACCCCGACCACCGGTCGGTGCACGACGGCGACGTCGGTGACGCCCACCGTGGCGAGGACCCCCAGGTGGCCGGCGGTGAGCACCGTGCCTGCCGCCACGACCTCGTCGCCGACGCCGACGTCGTCGCCGACCGGTCGGATGTGCCGGCCCGGCTCCACCTCGAGCGAGACGGCCACCGTGCCCCGCTCGTCGTCCGCCTCGGTGCGCTCGACCATGACCACGGCGTCGGCGCCCGGGGGCATCGGGGCCCCGGTCATGATGCGGGCCGCCTCGCCGGCCCCCACGGCCACGTCGGCGCCGGACGTGCCCGCTCGGACGGTGCCGACCACCCGCAGCTCGATCGGCGCATCGACGTCGGCCCCGACGGTGTCGGCGGCGCGGACCGCGAACCCGTCCATGGCGGTGTTCGCGAACGGCGGCACGGCCTCGCCGGCCACGATCGGCTGGACGGTGACCCCGCCGAGAGCAGAAGGGAGCTCCACGGTGACCGCCGTGCCCGGCCGGCACCCGTCGAGGACGTACGACCGGGCCTCGTCGAGGGGGATCACCGCAGGTCGCGCTTGTCGACCAGGTCGACCAGGAACCGCCGGAACTCGGGCCCCAGGTCGTCCCGATCGAGGGCCAGCTCGACGGTGGCCCTCAGGTAGTCGAGCTTCTTGCCGATGTCGTAGCGACCGTCGCGGAAGACCCAGCCGTAGACGGTCTGGCTGTCGAGGAGGAGGGCGATGGCGTCGGTGAGCTGGATCTCGCCGCCCACGCCGGGTCGGACGTGTGCGAGCGCGTCGAAGATCTCGGGGGTGAAGACGTAGCGACCCATGACGGCGAGGTTGGACGGGGCGTCCTGGGGGGCCGGCTTCTCGACGATCCCCCGGAGCCGGACGAGGTCGTCGCTCAGGATCTCGGGATCGACGCAGCCGTACGACGAGATCTCGTCGGTGGGGAACTCCGAGAGCGCCACGACCGACCGGCCGTACTTCTCGTAGGTGTCGATCATGTCGGAGAGCACGGCCGACTCGCCGACCATGATGTCGTCGCCGAGCATGACGACGAAAGGGTTCTCGCCGACGTGCTTGCGGGCCACCGACACGGCGTGGCCGAGCCCGAGCGGCTCGCCCTGGCGGACGTAGTGGATGTCGGCCATCTCCGCGAGGGCCTGGATCTCCTCGAGGTCGGCCGTCTTGCCCCGCTGCTCGAGGTAGTACTCGAGCTCGAAGTTCCGGTCGAAGTGGTCCTCGAGCGTGCGCTTCCCCCGCCCGGTGATGATCAGGATGTCGTCGATGCCGGCCCGGACGGCCTCCTCCACCACGTACTGGATCGCCGGCTTGTCGACGATCGGCAGCATCTCCTTGGGCTGGGCCTTGGTCGCCGGGAGGAACCGGGTGCCGAGACCGGCGGCGGGGATGACGGCCTTGGTGACTCGGGAGGTGGGCACGGGGGCTCCTCTGTTCGGGGACCCTCGCATGGTAGGGGCCGTCGAGCCGGGGCCGGGGGACGAGGATGCGACCGGCACGGGGTGCCGGGTAGGCTGGCACTCGCACTTGGAGAGTGCCAGCACCGCGTCGGCGGCGCGGGACGATCGGCTGGACCCGGAGGACCACGGATGCCCACCTACGAGTACCGCTGCAAGGACTGCGGACACGAGCTCGAGGCCCAGCAGGCCTTCACCGACGACCCCCTGACCGAGTGCCCCTCCTGCGGGGGACTGCTGAAGAAGCGCTTCGGCTCGGTGGGCATCTCGTTCAAGGGCAGCGGCTTCTACAAGAACGACGCCCGCGGCTCGTCCACCACGACCTCGTCGAGCCCGGGCGACACGGGCGGCACCTCGTCGAAGGACACCGCCACCGCCTCCTCCTCCTCGACCGATGGTGGGAGCACGAAGGCCGACACCCCCTCGGCACCTCCCGCCCCCACCGGCGGCGGATCGTCGAGCTCGAGCGCCGCCTGAGCGGCGATCAGGGCGACGGGCCGACGAGAGCCAACGCCACCGCCCCGTCGAGCACGGCCCGGGCCACCCCGGGCGCCTCAGCGGCCGACACCCCGAGCGTGACCGAACCCTCGTCGACAGCGAGCACGTCCGCGGCTCGCGCGACGCGCCGGGCACCCCCGGCGCCCCGGTCGTCGGGCGCGAGCACCTCGACGAGGTCGCCGACGGCCAGCGCCAGGCCGTCGGGCGACCGGGGCACGGCCAGCGCCCTCGCGTCGGGGTCGAGGAGGGCCGCCGGACCCTCTCCCGAGCCGCCCAGGCGGACCTCGGCCAGCACCTCGCCGACGACGAGCGGCGAGCGGACCACCCGGCCGACCGGATCGACGGCCACGCCGTCGGGCACCGCCACCAGCGGCCGGTCGAGCATGGCGACGTCGCCCGGGCCGATGACCGCGCCGGCGGCCAGCGACCGCGTCACGACCGGCACCGTGCGGTGCTCGCCGTAGGCCGACCGCACGGCGTCGGCCCGCTCCACCAGGGATGCGGCCGCCACCCCGGCGACCACCGCCAACGTCGCGCCGAGCGCCCACCGGCCGGGGAACCGCCGCCACCGCCGGGGGGCCCGGAGCCCTCTGCGCACTGCTCCCACTCGTGTGACCTCCGCTGACCGACGCAGAGGGGGAAGGGCCCAACCCTAGAACGGGGGCCGGGGCGCGGGGAAGGGCCGCGTCGCGGTGGTCGGGATGCCCCGACCACCGGCGGACGCAGGGGTAGCGTCCCCGATCGTGCCCGGACTCCCCTGCCCGCCCCCCGGTCGGCGGGCGGGCCTCCGCAGGGCCCGACGGGCACCAGCTCCCGCCTCGGTCGTCGTCGCCGCCGCCGTGCTCCTCGCGCTGGTGGCAGCCACGTCCTGGACGGGCACGACGAGCCTGGCCCAACCCGCCCCCCCGGCCTCCGCCACCGACCTCACCGGGGGGGAGTCACCTACGCCGGTCACCGCCCGTCCCGACGACGACCCTGCGGTCGACCGGGTGGTGGACACCGACGCCGCCGACTCGGAGATGACGACCTGGAAGGCCGCGGTCCTCGGCATCGTCGAGGGGGTGACGGAGTACCTCCCGATCAGCTCGACCGGCCACCTCCTCGTGACCCAACGCATCCTCGGGATCGGCGAGGACCCGTCGACCAAGGACGCGGCCGACAGCTACGCCATCGCCATCCAGTTCGGCGCCATCCTCGCCGTCCTCGTGCTCTACCGACGGCGGATCGCCACGATCGTGGCCGGGCTCCTCGGCCGCGACGCCGAGGGCCGACGGCTGCTCGTGGCGTTGGTGCTCGCCACCGCGCCGGCGGTCGTCATCGGCCTCGTGTTCGAGCGACCGATCAAGGACAACCTGCTCGGCCCGTGGCCGGTGGTGGCCGCCTGGGCGATCGGCGGCGTGGTGGTGCTGGCCGTGGCCGACAAGGTGCGCGCCCACCGACCGGGGTTCGCGCTCACCGCCATGGGCCCTCGACAGGCGCTCGTCATCGGTGGGGCCCAGGTGCTCGCGATGTGGCCGGGCACGAGCCGGAGCCTGGTGACGATCCTGGCTGCCCTGGCGGTGGGCGCCACGCTGGTCGCCGCCGTGGAGTTCAGCTTCCTGCTCGGTCTCGTGACCCTCGCCGGAGCGACGCTCTACGAAGCCACCACGAACGGGTCGATGATGGTCGACGCCTACGGCTGGGTCGATCCGATGGTCGGGCTGCTGTTCGCGTTCGTCTCGGCCGCGCTGGCCATCAGATGGATGCTGAACTGGTTGCAGACCCGGAGCCTCGCCGTCTTCGGTTGGGAACGCCTCGCCGCCGCCGCGCTCACGGTCGGCCTGCTCGCCACCGGGGTGATCTGAGCGATCGTCCCGGTGGTTCTGGCGAGCGAGGAGCCCTACGTACCGCTGAGGCTGACGTCGCCGAACACGATCGTCGGACAGCCCGTGCCGCTCGGCAGCCACTCGACGTCGTCACCGACCGCCACCACGCCGAGCAGGAGCTTCTGGAGCGTCGAGGCGATCGTCACCTCGCGCACCGGCTCGGCCAGCTGCCCGTCCCGGATCATGAGCCCCTCCACCCCGACCGAGACGTCGCCGCTGACCGGGTTGACGCCGGAGTGCCAGCCGGTCATCGACTGGACGTGGAGTCCGGTCTCGACGCCGGCGACGAGCTCGTCCTGGGAGCCGGCGCCGGGGGACACCGCGAGGGCATGGCACCCGACCGACGGGGTCGACGACACGCCCCGGACCGCGGAACCGGTGGACGCCACTCCGGCGCGGCGAGCCGTCGCCGAGTCGTACAGGAACGCCTGGAGCACGCCGTCGGCCACGAGGACGTTGCGGCGACAGGCCAGACCCTCACCGTCGAGCGTCTCGGCACCGTAGGACCGGTGATCGGTGGGATCGTCGACGAGGGTGAGCAGCGGCGACGCCATCTGGTCCCCCAGCCGGTCGGCGAAGGGCGAACGGCCGCGCAGCACCCGGTCGCCGCCGAGAGTGGACCCGAGGAGGCCGACCACGGCGGCGGCGATCCGGGGCTCGAGCACCACGGCGAGGCGTTGCGAGGCGACCGGGCGGGCGCCGAACAGGCGGACGGCGCGTCGGACGGCGTCCCCGGCGGCCTCGTCCAGGTCGAGCTCGTCGGGTGAGAACGCGACGGTGGATCCCGCCCCGGTGTAGGTCTCGGTCCCGTCGCCGGCCAGGGCCAGCGCGCCCATCGAGCACCACGCCGAGCGACCCGATCCGGCGATGCCGGTGCTCGTCGCCACGGCGACGTGGCTGCTGGAGTCGGAGAACGACGCCACCCGGACGCCGGTGATGCGAGGATCGCCGGCCCGGACGCGGGCCTCGAGGTCGAGGGCCAGGGCCACCTTGCGCTCGGTGGGGAGGGCCGCGACCGCGGGATCGAACGGGTCGAACGGAACGGGGGCCACCCCGTCCGGCTCGGCCAGGCCCACCCACTCGTCGGGCTCCGCGAACGAGGCGTTGTCGCGGGCGTCGGCGAGCGTCTCGGCGACGACCCCGGGATCGAGGGTGCCCGCCCACGCGAAGCCCTGGCGGTGGTCGCGCACCACCCGGATGCCGATCCCCGCGGTGGTGGCCGACGAGAACGACTCGATCTCGCCACCGTGGGCCTTCACGCTCGTGTAGGAGGAGCGGGCCACGAAGGCCTCCACCTGCTCGCCGGACGCGGCCCGGGCCGCGATGGCCGTGGCCGCCGCGAGGAGATCGGCGCACTGCTGGTCGGGGGCGTCCATTCCGGTCGGGCCGGCCGTCACGCGCCGGAGACGGTGACGTCGCGGATCACCAGGCTGACCCCGGCGGCGTTCATCGGCAGCCACTCCAGATCGCCGCCGACGGCGGTCACGTCGAGCAGCATCCGCTGCAGGGTGGACGCGATCGTGAACTCCCGGACCGGATCGGCCAGCTCGCCGCCCCGGATGCGCAGTCCCTCGGCCCCCGTCGAGAAGTCGCCGCTCACCGGGTTGACGCCGGAGTGCAGTCCCGACACGTCCTGGACGAGGACGCCCTCGCCCACCTGCGCGACGAGCTCGGCCTGGTCGGCGGTGCCGGGGAGCACGGTGACGGCCATGCACCCCACCGAGGGGGTCGACGAGTAGCCGCGGACGGCGTTGCCGGTGCTGGTCGTCCCCGCCCGGCGGGCGGAGTACGCGTTGTGGACGAACCGATCGAGCACCCCGTCCGCGATGAGCACGTTGCGGCGGGTGGCGAGACCCTCCCCGTCGGTGTCGGTGGCGGTGAAGGCGCGGGGGTCGGTCGGGTCGTCGACCAGGGTGAGCAGCGGCGACGCCACCTGCTCGCCGAGCCGATCGGCGAACAGCGAGCGCCCCTTGGCCACGGCCTCGCCGTTGAGGGTGTGCCCCAACAGCCCGAGGAACTGCGCGGTGACCCACGGGTCGAGCACCACGGTGACCCGCTCGCTCGGCGGCTTGCCGGCGCCGAGGAGCCGGGTGGCGCGCTCGGCGGCGTCGGCCGCGGCGCGGGCCACGTCGAGGTCGTCGATCTCCCGGCCGACCGAGAACCCGAAGCCGGTCTGGGTGTCGGGGCCGTCGCTGGCCATGGCGTAGGTCGCCACGTAGCAGCTCGAGTCCCGGCTGAGGCTCCGCAGTCCCGTGGTGGTCACGATGGCGGCCTCGGACAGCGAGTCGACGTACTCGGCGGATTCGATGCCCGAGATCCGCGGGTCGGCGGCACGCACCGCCCGCTCGAGCTCGACGGCGAGGGCGACCTTGTCGTCGGTGGGCCGCTCGGCCAACGACGCCCGGTACAGGTCGAGCTCCGCGGGGGCGACCCCGTCGGGCTCGGCCAGCCCGGCATGGTCGTCGACGGTGGCGAAGCGGGCGTTGTCACGCGCTTCGGCGAGGGTCTCCCCGAGCACGTCGGCGTCGAGGCTGCCGGCGTAGGCGAAGCCCTGGCGACCCCCTACGACGACCCGCACGCCCAGGCCCTCGGACTGGGCGGAGCTGAGCGACTCGACCTCACCCTCGAAGACCTTGATCTCGGTGTCGAGCCCTCGCACCACGACGGCCTCCACCTGCTCGTCGCCCGCGGCCATGGCGACGAGGCGGTCGGCGATGTCGAGCAGGTCGCTCACGCCGCGGTGCCGCCGATCGTCAGGCTCGACACGCGGAGGGTGGGTACGCCGTCGCCGACGGGAACGCCCTGGCCGTCCTTGCCGCAGGTGCCGGGCGGGCCCATGGCGAAGTCGTTGCCGAGGGCGTCGATGCGCTGCAGCACCTCGGGGCCGTTGCCGATGAGGTTCCCCTCCCGGAGCGGCTCGGTGATGCGGCCCCCCTCGATGAGGTACGCCTCGGTCATCCCGAACACGAAGTCGCCGGTGGCGGTGTTGACCTGCCCGCCGCCGAGGTGCTGGACGAGCACACCCTTGTCGGTGGAGGCGATGATGGCATCGGGATCCTCGCCGCCGGCGAGCAGGTAGGTGTTGGTCATCCGCACCATCGGGAGGTGCTGGTAGCTCTGACGGCGCCCGTTGCCGGAGCTGGGGCGACCCTCCTTGCGGGCCCGCAGCAGATCCCACATGTAGTCGCTGAGGTAGCCGTCCTCGATCAGCACGTTGCGTTGGGCGGGGTTGCCCTCGTCGTCGATGGCGAGGTTCCCCCACTCGCGTTGCATCGTGCCGTCGTCGACCACGGTCACCCCGGGGCTCGCCACACGCTCGCCGACGCGTCCCTTGAACACCGACGCGCCCTTGCCGACGAGGTCGGCCTCGAGTCCGTGGCCACAGGCCTCGTGGAAGAGCACGCCGCCGCCACCGCTGGCGATCACGACGGGCATCTGACCGCTCGGGGCGGGCCGGGCGCGGAGCTTCGTGACCGCCCGGGCCGCAGCCCGGGCGGCGAGCTCGTCGACGTCGTACATGTCGAAGAGCTCGAAGCCCACGGTGTGTCCGATGCTCTCCCGGCCGGTCTGCATGCCGGCGTCGCCGGTCGCGACGCAGTTCACCGAGAAGAAGGTGCGCACCGTGTCGTCGCCGGCGAGGACACCGTCGGAGTTGGCCACCAGGATCCGCCGGCGACTGTCGCCGTAGCTCACCGACACCTGGCTGATGGCCGGGTCGGAGGAGCGGGCCACCTCGTCGGCCCGGGAGAGCAGCTCGACCTTGCGGGCCTTGGCGACGTCGGCGGGATCGACCTCGATCGAATAGCCGCGGTCGGCTTCACGGCGCGTCAGTGCGACCGTGCGGGTGCCCCCTCCCCCACCTCGTGCGGCCGCCGCCGCGGCCTCCGCCGCCGCCGACAGGCCGGCCTCGGTGAGGTCGGCGGTGTGGGCGAACCCGGTGGTCTCCCCCACGACGACGCGGATGCCCGCCCCACGGTCGCGGCCCGAGGTGAGCTCTTCGACCCGCCCGTCGTCGAAGAGCGCCGAGGACGACCGCTTGTCCTCGGCGAACACCTCGGCGAACTCGCCGCCGGTGCGAAGCGCAGTGGCCAGCACCCGGTCGATGACAGCTTCGTCGATCACGCCGTGGTCCTCTCCGTTCGCCGCCGGCACGGGGGCATCCGACAGCATCGTTGTCGTGGGGTAAGTGAAACTGTCGGCCAAGCCGGTCCGGAGGTCGGCGCTGCGGCCGGCTGGCCCACAGGTGGTGAGCGACGTAGCGTACCGGCGATGCCCGTGGAAGTCGGCCAGTCAGCCAGCATCGGACTGCTCGTCACCGATGCCGACACCGCGATCGCGCTGCGCTCCGGTGAGGTCGCGGTGCTCGCCACCCCCCGGCTGATCGCCCTCTGCGAGGAGGCGGCGATGCTCGCCGTGGCGGGCGAGCTGGGCACCGGCGAGACGACGGTGAGCATGAAGGTGCAGATCGATCACGTCGCCCCTTCGGCGGTCGGCCACCGGGTCACCGCTGACGCCACCGTCGAGAAGGTCGTCGGCCGACGCGTGGCGTTCACGGTCTCGGTCAGCGACGAACGGGGGCTCGTCGCCGCGGGACGGGTGACCCGGGTGATCGTCGACGCCGAGCACTTCGTCGCGAAGACGCGCTGAGGCGCCCGGCGGCCGCCGGGCTCAGTTGCCGAGGTCGGGCAGGAGGGGCGACACCGCCGACCCGGGCCCGTCGAGCGACTCGACCGGTGTCACCTGCTCGGCGGGCGGCACCGCGATGACCACGGGCTGGTCGGGTGCGAGGAGATCGGCGCGGACGACGACCGTCCCCTGCCCCGGCCCGCCCGACCCGTCACCGAGCGTGACACCCTCGAGGGCGAACTGCACCCTGCGCACGAGCCCTGCTCCGTCGATCCAGACCACGAACGGGACCTGGCGCACGGTGATCGCGTCCAGACCCTCCGTCGCTCGGGCCTGCTCGTCGGCGGGCAGCTCGGCGACGAGGCGCTCGAGATCGATCGTCCCCTCGTAGCGGGTGGCCTCGACACCGTCGATCTGCTCGCCCCCCGCCGCCGTCACCTCGTCACCGACCCCCTCCAGGTAGGCGATGAAGCCCCGGGCCTGGTCGAGGCGGTCCAGCCGGAGCGGGTCGGCGAAGCCGCCGGCAGGATTGCCCACCGCACCGTCGAGGGTGGTCGACACCCATGGTGTCGGGCTGTCGACCAGCTCCAACACCGGCGAGCGGAGGTAGAGCTCGGTGCCGTCGACCACGGCGACCGAGGGCTCGTCGAAGAGCCCTGGGAGCAGGGCCGCACCCAGACGACCGACGCCGCCCCCGAGCACCCCGGCCACCTCGGTGAGGTCGACCGAGACGGTGGCGCGATCGGCGGCGACGTCGAACGAGCCGTCCACCGTGACCTCGGCACCGTCCTGCGGCGCGAGGACGCCGTCGAAACCTTCGAACGAGGTCGTGACGACGGTGCGGCCGGACGTGACCTGCCCGGTGCGCTCGGCCGCCTCGCGCACGACCGCACCGGAGACCTGGCGCGCCTCGGCGTCGGACGTGACCGACCCGCATGCGGCTGCGGTCATCACCAGCGCGGCGGCCACCGCCGCCACCGCCGTCCGTCGCCGACCTCTGGTCATGGGATCCTCCGTCCGTCGCAGCGTGGGTACGCCGTCACGACCGGTGAGGGTACCGGCGGCCCGGTCCGTACGGACCGCGGCGACCGGCCGGTCCCGGCGACTCGAAGGGCGCGGCGCCGGCCGAGTTCGTACACTGAAATGCCATGTCCGCTGCGTCGCGCCCGATCGAGGACCGACCCTCGGACCAGCCGCGCCGTGGCGAGCCCGAGCGCGACCCGGGCGCCGAGCTCGTCGACCTCTCCGAGCGCACCGTGGCCGAGCTCCTCACCGCCGAGGCCGACGCCACCCTTCCCGACCCCGCCCGCCCGTCGCGTCCGCCCGCCCGTCGCCGGGCCGTGCTCGCCGCCCGACTGGCCGCCAGCCTCGCGATGCTCGGGATCCTCTACTGGCGGATGCCCGACTTCGACCCCGGCGAGCTCGTCCCGGAGTGGACCTCCCGCAGCGGCGTGCTGATGGTCGGGGCCTTCGCGCTCACCGCGATCGCCATCGTCCTGTCCGCCCTGCGCTGGCAGAAGGTCCTCGAGGCCCTCGACATGCCCACCGCTCTCCGCCGCCTGGTGCCGCTCTACTTCGCCGGCCAGTTCGTCTCCAACGTCCTGCCCACCACCGTCGGCGGCGACGTCCTGCGGGTCTCCCGACTCAGCAAGGACAACGGCGACGCCCCCGACACCTTCGCCTCGGTCGTGCTCGAACGGCTCAGCGGGTGGCTCGTCCTCCCCCTCATCACCTTCATCGGGTTGACGATCAACCCCGGTCTCTGGGAGTTCGGCCGGACAGCGGCACTCGCCGCATTCATCGCCCTGGGCACGCTCGCGGCGCTGGTCGCGATCCTCGTCCTCGCCGACCACCGGAGCTTCGGGGGCCGCTACACCACCGCGCAGGGGTGGCGCCGTTTCGTCGGTGCGGTCCACCTCGGCGTGGGCGGCCTGCGCCACCACCCGTGGGCCACGACCTGGGTGATCGTCGTCGGCATCGCCTATCAGTTCGTCCTCTGCCTCGCGGCGCTCCTGGTGGCCGAGGCCCTCGGCATCAACGACATGGGCCTCACCCCGCTCCTCGCCTACTTCCCCGCCGTGCTCATCGCCCAGGTCCTCCCGATCGGCATCGCCGGGCTGGGCATCCGCGAAGCAGCGTTCGTCATCTTCCTCACCCCGCTCGGCGTCCCCGCCGAGCAGGCCGTGGCGCTCGGCCTGGTGCTCTACCTCGTGAACGTGGCCGTCAGCCTGCTCGGGGTTCCGTTCTTCGCCGTCGGCGGACGAGGTGCCGCCACGGCGCGATGAGCACTCCCTCCGACCATCGGGCCGGCGCGGGGCCGGCCGCCGTCCCCACCGCGCCGGACGAAGGAGCGGCGCCGAGGCGTCGTGTCCGCCTCTGGCGGGAGGTGGCCTACATCCTCGGCTTCTACGCCCTCTACTCGTTCGTCCGCAACCAGTTCGGCTCGGCGTCGACGGACCCTGCGGAGGCCTACGCCAACGCGGTGCGGGTCATCGACGTCCAGCGAGCGCTCGGGATCTTCAACGAAGCAGTCGTCCAGTCGTGGTTCACCAGCTGGGACGGACTGCTCTGGGTCGTGAACGTCTACTACGGCACGCTGCACTTCCTCGTCCCGATCGGCGTGCTCGTCTTCCTCGCCCGCCGCCACGCCCAGGCCTATCCGCTGTGGCGCAACACCATCCTCGCCACGACGGGTCTGGCGCTCGTCAGCTTCGCCCTGTTCCCGCTGATGCCGCCCCGCCTGCTGTGCGACTGCCCGTACGGTGCCGGCCCCGCCGCCGTCGCCGACGGCCTGCCCGCCTTCGTCGACACGCTCGCCGTCCACGGCGGGCTCTGGTCGTTCGACTCCGAAGCCATGCAATCGGTGTCCAACCAGTACGCGGCCATGCCGAGCCTGCACGTCGCATGGGCACTGTGGTGCGCGCTGGCCCTGCTCCCCTTCCTGCGCAGCCCGTGGGCGAAGGCCCTGGCCCTGCTCTACCCCGTGGCGACCATCTCGGCGGTCGTCATCACGGGCAACCACTACTGGCTCGACGCCGCGGGGGGCGCGGTGGTGCTGGCCGCCGGCTACGGCGTCGCCCGGTTCGTCCAGGCCGTGATGGTGAACCGTAGAGATGATGCCGATACCGTGACGGTCGACTTCGCCGCCGCAGGTCGCACCGGCCCCTCGGAGCCGACGACGCCCGACCGCTGACGGCCGCTCGACCACCCAGGACACCCACGCTTCCATGATCCTCGAGACCATCTCGTCGCCCGCCGACCTCAGAGCGCTCTCCCACGAGCAACTCGAGGTGCTCGCCGCCGAGATGCGCACGCTCATCGTCGAGGCGGTCACCGCCAACGGCGGTCACCTCGGGTCGAACCTCGGCGTCGTCGAACTCACCCTCGCGCTGCACCGGGTGTTCGACTCGCCCCGCGACATCATCCTCTGGGACACCGGCCACCAGACCTACCCCCACAAGATGGTCACCGGCCGGGCCAAGGGCTTCGAGAACCTGCGGCGGGCCGGGGGGATGTCCGGGTACCCGTCCCGCGACGAGTCCGAGCACGACTGGATCGAGAACAGCCACGCCTCCACCGTGCTCTCCTACGCCTACGGCCTCGCCACGGCGGAGGCGTCGAGCCAGGGCAGCGGCCGCCGGGTCGTGGCGGTCATCGGCGACGGCTCGATGACCGGCGGCATGGCCTTCGAAGGGCTCAACAACCTCGGCCACTCCGGCCGTGACTGCATCATCATCCTCAACGACAACGGGCGCTCCTACGCCCCGACGATCTCGAAGCTCGGCGAGAGCCTGGTCAAGATCCGCAACAACCCGGTGTACATGCGACGCCAGGCCCGGCTCGAGAAGGCGTTGGCCGAGATGCCGGTGGTGGGCGGTCTGGCCGAGCGGGGCATGGAGGCCACCAAGGCGGCGATCCGGGAGCTGTGGGAGCCCCACGCCTTCTTCGAGACGCTCGGGGTCCGCTACGCCGGGCCGTTCGACGGACACGACATCGCCGCCCTCGAGGAGGCACTGCGCAACGCCTGCGAGATGAGCGGCCCGCAGGTCCTGCACGTGCTCACGCAGAAGGGTCGGGGGTACGGACCGGCCGAGAACGATCCGATCAAGCGCCTGCACGACATCGGCCAGCCCAAGACCGGCAGCTACACCGCCGCCTTCACCGAGGCGCTCATCGCCGAGGCCGAGGCGCACCCCGAGATCGTCGCCATCACCGCGGCGATGCCCGACTCCACCGGCCTGCTGCCCTTCGGCGAGCGGTTCCCCGACCGGGTGTTCGACGTGGGGATCGCGGAGCAGCACGCCGTCACGTCGGCGGCGGGCATGGCCATGGGCGGGCTGCGACCCGTCGTGGCGGTCTACTCGACCTTCCTGACCCGGGCCATCGACCAGGTGAACCTCGACGTCGGGCTGCACCGCCAACCGGTCATCTTCTGCCTCGACCGGGCCGGGGTCACCGGCGACGACGGCCCTTCGCACCACGGCATCCTCGACATGGTGCTGCTCACCAAGGTCCCCGGGATGACGGTGTTCGCACCGTCCTCGTACCAGGAGCTCGGCCAGATGCTCCACGACGCCATCGCCATCACCGACGGCCCGGTGGCCATCCGGTGGCCCAAGACCGCGGCCCGTCAGGTGGGGCCCGGTGAGGTCGGCTCGGGGCTGAGGGCCCGACGCCTGCGCCGGGGCGACGACCTGTGCATCATCTCGGTGGGCAAGATGCTCGACGCCGCCGAGGCCGCCGCCGACCTCCTCGAGGCCGACGGCGTCTCGGTCACCCTCTGGGACACCCGGGTCGTGAAGCCCCTCGACCAGGCGATGCTCGACGACGCCGGCCGGCACCCCTACGTCGTGACCTGCGAGGACGGGCTGCGCCAGGGCGGCATCGGCATGACCATCACCGACCGCCTCGCCGAGCTGACCGTGGGGCGACCCGAGCCGCGGGTCCGGGTGCTCGGCGTCCCGTCGCAGTTCCTGTCCCACGCCAAGCCCGACGCCATCCTGGCCGACCTCGGTCTCGATACCGCCGGGATCGTCGCCTCGGCGGTGTCGCTCATGGCCGCTGATCACCCCGAAGGGGCCTCCGCCCCCGTCTGAGGCCGCGGACCGGGGTCGGGCCCCCGGCCCGTCCATCCTCGGTCCGGGCGGCGCGATCGCCGAAACTGTCCGGGCCGTCGGCCCGTGACCGGAGGGGAGGGACATGGCCGCCACGGAGCACCACGACGTCATCGTGTCGCGCGCCGGTCGCGCCTGGCTCGGATCGGTGTTCGGCACCGTCCCCGTCGACCCGACCCGACGGGCGGCGGGCGACGTCGGGCGGCTCGTGCTGGCGGGGTTCGGGATCTGGCTCTGCCTACGGACGAGCCCCGAGCTGTCGACCCTCGACGACGTCGGCCTCACCGTCGCGAGCGAGATCGGCGACCTCGCCGACGGGCTCCTGGTCGGCCTCTACTGGCTCGGCGTGATCGTCCCGGGCCTCGCCGTCGTCGTGGCCAGCCTGGTCACCCGTCGCAGGCGTCTCCTCCTGGCCGCCCTCGGATCGGTGGCGGTGGCGCTGGCCGGCGGGTTCGCTCTCGGCACCGCCGTCGACCTCCCGTCCGCGACCACGATCACGGGCGCGGGGCTGACGTGGGAGGGCGGCGAACCGACCCTCCCGGTCCTCGCCGTGGCCCTGGCCGCGGCGGTCGTCTTCGGAGCCCTCCCCTTCCTGATGCGCCCCACGAGGTTCATCGCCCTCGGCGCCCTCCTGGTCGCCGTGGCGTGCGGGGCGCTGTCCGGGGAAGCCCTGACGTCCGTCGTGCTGGCCAGCACCCTCCTCGGCTGGGGGGCGGCGGCGCTGGTCCACCTCGCCCTCGGCGCCCCCGAGGGCGGGCCGGGGATCGCCGACGTCACCATCGCCCTCGCCGAGATCGGCGTACCCGTGACGTCACTCGTGGCGGCCCCCGACGACGAGCCGACGCACCGCCAGTTCCGGGCGACGTCGGCCGACGGTGAGGAGCTGTCGGTGGTGGTCGTCGGCCGCGACGCGACCCGCTACCGCACCTCCCGGGCCCTCGTCCGCCGCCTCTGGTACAAGGAGAGCGGACCCGCCGTCGGGACCACCCGCCTGGCCATGGTCGAGCGCCGTGCCCTGTTGATGCTGTTGGCGGAGCGCAACGGCGTGGCCGTCCCCCGTCTCGTGGCGATCGGCACGGCGGGACCGAACGACGACGCGCTGGGGGTCACCCTCACCCCCACGGGCACGCCGCTCGACGAGCTCCCCGGGGAGCTCGTCACCGACGGGGTCCTCGACGACCTCTGGGGCAACGTGAAGCGCCTGCACAGGGCAGGCATCGTGCACGGTGACCTTCGCGCCCACGACATCGTGGTCGACGCGGACGGCGCGACCGTGCTCGTCGGCTTCGGCTCGGCCGCACCGGCCGGCCGCGGCGCCAGGATCGACATCGACGACGCCGCCCTGCTGGTCACCACCGCCTCGGTGGCCGGGGCGGACAGGGCGCTGGCCGCGTACCAGCGCGTGTGCGGGGCCGACGCGCTCGCCTCGCTCCTCCCCGTGCTCGAGGCGGCCGCGTTGCCACCGGGGGTCCGCCGTTCGACGGGCGGGGCCCGCAAGGCGATGAAGCGGCTGCGCGAGGAGGCCGCCGACATGTTGGGGGTCGAGCCTCCCGCCCTCGAGGAGCTGCGCCGCGTGGCACCGGCCAGCCTGGCCATGGCTGTCGGCGGCCTGCTCGGCGTGTACCTCGTCGCCGGGGAGCTCTCGGACGCCGGGGGCATGCGGTCGATCCTGGCGGGGGCCGAACCGTGGTGGGTGCTGGTGGTGGCCCTCGTGTCCCAGACCCCGCAGCTCGCGCAGGCCGTCGCCATGCTCGGCTCCGTGGTGCAGCAGATCCCCCTCGGATCGGCCACCGCCGTCCAGTTCGCCAACCAGTTCATGGGACTGGTCGGGGGCACCGTCGCCACCACCGCCCTCGTCATCCGGTACTTCCAACGCCTCGGCCTGGGTGCCGCGGTGGCGATCAGCTCCGGCGTCCTCAACACCGTGGCGACCATGGTGACCCAGGTCGTGTTGGTGGCCGCCGGGCTGTGGCTGTCCCGCGGCGACTGGCAACGCACCGGCGTGCTCTCCGGGGGAACCGGGTCGAGCTCGGGCAGCGACATCATGTCGATCGTCGTCATCGTCGCCTTCCTGGTCGCCGTCGTGCTCGTGCTCCCCCGGCTGCGCCACCGCGTCGGCACCATGCTCCGCCCGCACGTCAAGGTCGCCACCGACAACCTCCGGGAGGTGCGCCACCAGCCCGGCAAGGCGCTCCAGCTCTTCGGGGGCAACGCCGCGTCACAGATCCTGTTCGCCATGACCCTCGGCGCCGCGCTGCTGGCCTACGGCGAGTCGCTCCCCCTCATGCAGCTCGTGGTGATCAACTCGTTCGCGTCCCTGCTCGGCGGCATCCTCCCCGTGCCCGGTGGCCTCGGGGTCATCGAGGCCGGTCTGATCGCCGGGTTCGTGGCCGCCGGGATCCCCCAGGACCAGGCCACCGCCGCCACCTTCACCGCCCGGCTCTTCACCGCCTACCTCCCCCCGCTGTGGGGGTGGGTGTCCCTGCGGTGGTTGCGCGGCCACGACTACGTCTGAGCCCGACGGCCTGATCGACCGGGTGCCGATCGCCCCAGTGGTGCGGTCAGCCGTCGGTGCCGGTCCGACGGGGGCGCTGCGTCCGCGTCCCCGGCACGGCGCGGAGGTCGCTCACCAGCCGGTCCAGCTGGTCCACGAGGTCCCCGAGTTGCGCCGGTGACCAGTCCGCCAGCTGCTCGGCCATGAGCGCATCGTTGGCGGCATCCACCCGACGGTGGGCGGCCCTCCCCGCCGGGGTGACGGCGATGACGCTCGCCCTCCCGTCGGCCGGATCGGCCCGGCGGACGACGTAGCCCTCGGCCTCGAGCGCCTGGACCTGGCGGGTGAGCGCGGCCGGCTGCATCCGTCCGGCATCGGCCAGCTCGCTCATCCGAACCGGTCCGGAGTCGATCACCCGGCCGAGCACGCTGAAGGCCGCGAAACCGATCGACACCCCGGACCGGGCGGCGTTGAGACGGTCCAGACGGGAGCTGCCGGTGATGCGGTGCAGCGACTGGAGTGCGTCGCGGAGACGACGTCGGGCCTCGACGACCTCGGCATCGTCATGGAAGCGACCCGCAGGGGGTCCTCCGCTCACCCCCACACCTCGGCGACGGCTCGGGCCACCGCCGGGCCCTGGGCCCGGCCGGCCCGAGCCGACGGTTCGCGCGTGGCGGGGTGCAACGGGTTGGTGCCGAACGCCGCCACGCTTGCCTCGTCGGCCACGACGACGGCCACGTCCGAGCCCTCGGCCTCCAGCGCCTCGATCTCGTGGTGGATGCTCCCGGCCAGTCCCATGGCGATCGGGGCGACGACGACCACCCGCTCGTGGCCGGTGGCGAGGTCGGCGTTCACCGTCGACCTCACACCCCCGTCGATGTAGCGCCGGTCCCCGATGGTCACGGGTGGCCAGACGCCCGGCACGGCGCAACTCGCCCCCACGGCGTCGACGAGGCTGACGCCCGACGTCCGGTCGAACGGGACGAAGTCGCCGTTGGCGGCGTCGACGGCGGTGATGACCAGGGCCCGGTCGGGCCACTCCTGCACCGGGAGGCGGGCCTCGATGATCGCCCGACGCTCGGCTTCCGGCACGGTCTCGGCGGCGAGCGCCAGCGCCCCGAGACGCCGACGCAGCTCGTGGGGCTCGGGCCGGTCGGCGAAGAGCTCCATCATCGTGACGACGAAGGCCTCGGTGTCGAAGTCGACCGCCTTCTCCGCCGACTCCGACAGGGGACGGAGCTGACGCGCCTGGAGGTCGACCAGCGCGAGCCCGGTGGTGACCTGGGCCGCCACCACGGATCCCGCCGAGGTGCCCACGACCAGGTCGGCGTCGGTCAGGTCCACCCCCGCCTCGGACAGCCCCAGGAGGAGCCCCGTCTCCCAGGCGACGCCGGCCACGCCTCCGCCGCCCAGCACCAGTGCCTTGCCCATGCCAACCTCCGGGGATGGCGGGGCCGGCCGCGTCACGCGACCGGCCCCGGTCCAGACTGCGCCGCCGAGCTAGCCCAACGGGTCGAGGGAGCTCCCGACCGCCCACATGGCGTAGAACTGGGCGTTGGCCCCGTACGCCTGGGCGAGCGCCAGCTTGGCGCCCCCCACCTGGTGCTCCCCGGCCTGGCCGCGCACCTGCAGCGCGGCCTCGGAGAAGCGCAACAGGCCCGAGGCGCCGATCGGGTTCGACGAGAGCACCCCGCCCGACATGTTCACGGGGAACGATCCCGTGAGCTCGGTGTCGCCGTTGGCCGTCATCTGCCATCCCTCACCGGGGGCGGCGATGTCGTGGGCCTCGAGCCACATCGGCTCGTACCACGAGAAGGGCACATAGAGCTCGGCGCAGTCGATCTGCTCTCGCGGGTTGGTGATGCCGACCGCCTTGTAGATCTCGTCCGAGCACATGTGGGCCCCCTTGGGGCTGACCGGATCCCGGCCCGCGAACGTGGACGGCTCGGACTTCATGGCGGTGGCCAGCACCCACGCGGGCGGCTTCGACGCTGCCTTGCCCCCGGCTTCGTCGGTGAACACCACCGCGCACGCGCCGTCGGAGGAGGGGCACGACTCCAGGAAGTGGAGGGGGTCCCACATCATCGGGGACTCCTTGACCTTCTCGATGGTGATGTCGGCCAGCTTGAGGTGGGCGTAGGGGTTCTTGGCCCCGTTCAGGCGGTCCTTGACGGCCACCTTCCAGCCCACGTCCTCGGGTGCGCCCGAGCGGCGGATGTAGGCCCGGATGAACGGTGCGAACGCACCACCGGCGCCGATCGAGCCGCCCTTGCCGCCCCCGAGGGCGAACTGGGCGTTGCCCTCGGACTGCTTCTCGAAAGCCACCGACAGGACGCGCTTGTGCCGACCGCTCGACACGAGGTGCGCCCCGACGATGCCCGTCGAGCCGCCCACCGATCCGGCGGTGTGCACCCGGAACATGGGCTTGCCGTTGGCGCCGAGGGCGTCGGCGAGGAACATCTCGGGCTTCATGACGCCCTCGAAGAGGTCGGGGGCCTTGCCGAGGACCACGGCGTCGATGTCGCCCCAGTCCATGTTGGCGTCCTCGAGGGCGCGGACGGCCGCCTCGCGGACGAGGCCGGCGATGGAGACGTCGCCCCGCCGCTTCTTGTGGTGGGTCTGACCGATGCCGACGACGGCTACGGGCTGGTGGCTCATTCGTCACCCTCCAGGATCGCAACGAGGTTCTGTTGGAGGCAGGGACCGGACGTGGCGTGGGCCAGGGTGCGGTGCTTGCCGTTCTCCGTGATCTGCTTGGCGGCTTCGATCATGCGGATGAGCCCGGTGACCATCACCGGGTTGGCCCCGAGGGCACCCCCGGAGGGGTTGACCTCGGTGGCGTCGCCCAGGCCGAGGGCCTCGGTGAGGATCAGCTCCTGGTAGCTCACCGGGGCGGAGAGCTCGGCCACCTCGACCGGCCCGGCGGCGAGGCCGGCGCCTGCGGCGGCCTGCTCGGTCGAGACCGACCGGGTGAGGTCGTGGCGCAGCGTGGGCAGGTGGGGCTCGATGCGGTGGTCGATGCCCGTGATCCAGGCCGGGCGCTCGCACAGCTCGTAGGCCCGCTGACCCCTCGCCAGCACCACCGCGGCACAGCCGTCCGTGGTGGTCCAGAGGTCGTGGCGGCGCAGCGGGTTTCGCACGTACGGCTCGGCGAGCAGCTCCTCCACCGAGTGCTGACCGGACACGAGGGCGTGCTCGTTGGTCTCGGCGGCGGCGAGGTTGCGCGACACCACCTCGGCGAAGTCGGCCTCGGTGGCCTTGCCCGACTCGAGCAGCGCCCGGGCCTGCAGCGCGGCGAGGGAGTAGGGGTCGGCGCCGAGCGGCGTCAGGTAGTAGGGGTCCATCTCGATCGTGTAGAGCGTCTCGGGGTCGGAGTTGGAGTTCTTCCCCACCCCGGCGGCGACGGCGGTGTCGATGTCGCCCTGGAGGAGGCGGACGTAGGCCTCGTAGAGCGCCCAGGCCCCGTCCATCTCCACGTGGGACTCGTTGATGGGTGGCCACGCGCCGTAGGCGTCGACGTTGGACACGAAGGAGAAGGCCTGCCCCGACAGGTAGTCGCAGGATCCCGACACGGTGAACCCGATGTCGTCCTTGGTGAGGCCGGCGCTCTTGATCGCGCCGGCGACCACCGGGAGCATCATCGAGGTCTCGGTCTGGTCGGTCCGTGCCAGCAACGGCGAGATGGCGTAGCCGACGATGGCGATGTCGTTCTCGGTCCTGGGCATCACATCATCCGTTCCACGTAGTTCTCGGCCGGTTCGTCGGGCTGGCCAGTCGACTGCCAGCCCCGGATGCAGTCACCGCCGACACCCCACCCCCGGTTGCCGACGTCGTCGACGTTGCGCTCCTCGGGCGGCGCCCACACGCACTCGACGTGCATGCCGACCCGGACCTCGGAGGCGGGGATGCCGAGCACGGACTGCTGGCTGAGCACGGCGTCGGTGCCGTCGAGCAGGATCGAGCAGCGCACGAACGGCTCCGTCTCGGTCTGGCCCGGGTACGGCGTCGGGGTGATGATCGTGAAGTTGGTGACGACGCCCTTGTCGGGCACGTCGATCAGGTGGGACTCGTCGAGCTCGATGGCGTCGACGCAGCACAGGCCACGAGGCCCCACGTAGATCCGGTTGCACATCGGGCACTGCTGGCCGATGAGCTTGCCGTCGAGCAGCGAGCGCATCCAGATCAGCGTGGCCGGCGCGGTGTTGTCGACGTAGGTGAGGTCGCAGTCCATCTCCATGTGGTCGACGGGCAGCTCGTCGGGGACGGCCCACGGTTCGCCGGCGCCCTCGCTGAGGCTGTCGTCGGCGGCGGGGACGAACGCCTCGAGGTCGTCGATGCGACCCTCTCGCTCCGCTCGCCAGCGGGGCTCCACCCGCATCCCGATCGACACGGCGTCGGGCGACCCGACGTCGACGGCGTGGAACATCGGGGTGTCGGCCCCGTCGAGCTGGACGAACGCGAACGCGAACGGGTGGTCGAGGGGGTGCAGGTGCGTGGGCCGGTCCACCCACGTCCAGTTGACGACGGTCCCCTTCGGCCCGACCTTCACGAAGTCGGAGCCGGCGGCGGCGCCGTTCTCGGGGTCGTACTCGAGCGGCGGCGCGATGACCCGGTCACCGACCCTGACCCCGATGAGGGTCTGGTCGGCCAGCGCCGACGCGAAGGCCCCGATGGTGGGGCCCAGCGTGCGCTGGAAGGGGAACTGGAGCCGGAAGACCGACTCGTGGACGACATCTGCCATGGACGTAGCTCCTCGTGGTCGACCAGAGGTCTCAACTCCGGCAACGTACCGATAGTTCGCATCGTGAAGCAAGTTTGTGCCGACCACCCCGCACGGCGGACCGCGCTCCGACCCCCGGCCATGAGAGCATGGGGGGATGAGCCGGGAGCCCGAGCACCCTGACGGCGGGTACACGGGGTGGACCGAGGCCGAGGAAGCCCACTTCTGGACGGTCGGGGGCGGCTCGGTCCTCCCGAGCGGCTTCGACGAGATCGCTCGCCCGCCCTACCGGCCGTACCCATCCGCGACCTACGCCTGGCTCGGCAGGTTGCTCGGCGCGTTCCTGCTCATCCCGTCGGTCATCGGTCTCGCCGTCGGCGTGCGCGCCGCGCTGAAGGGCAACCGGTGGGGCTGGGCGGCCTCGGTCTTCTGCGTGCTCACGGCCGTGTTCTGGGTGTGGGTGATCACCGGCGGGCTGTCGTCGCCGCCCGACGGACCCTGACCCGGACCTCGCGCCGCCAGCCAGGACGCGCCGGACCGCCGGGCTGATCCATCATGGCGAGGTGCGGTTCGTCCACGACCCCGGCGGGACGAACCTCCGCAAGGGTCTCCGCGCCGCGATCATCGTCCCGGTCGTCTACGGCGCCACGGGAGCGGCGGTCGGGTCCACCGCCGCCCTGTACGCAGCCTTCGCGTCGTTCGCGTCGCTCGTGTTCGCCGACTTCCAGGGGACGGCGCGCCGCAAGGTCGAGGGCTACGCGACCCTCGCCGTGATCGGCGCCGTGCTCGTGCTGGTCGGGAGCGCCTCGGCCGGCCGGGCGGCGGTCGCGGTGGCGGCGATCGCCACGGTCACCTTCGTCATCCGCTTCGTGGGCTGCCTGGGCGGCTACGCCATCGCCGCCGGGACCACGCTGATGCTCGCCTTCGCCCTCTCGGTGATGACCCGTCCGGTCGTGGAGCTCGACCAGCGGGTCGGAGGTTGGGTGCTGGGGTGCATCGTCGCCGGGCTGGGCGCGCTGGTCGCGCCCCTCCACCGCCCGCCCGTGGCCCGCGACCGTCTCGCCGCCCAGAGCCGAGCGCTGGCCGCACGACTCCGGGCGCTCGCCGAGGACGCCGACCTCCCCGACCTCGACATCACGCTCGCCCGCCAGGTGCGCGAGGACCTCGCCCGGGCCCCCGGCCGCCCGCTGGTCGCGACCGTGGGCCAGACCGCCCTCACCGGATTGCTCGACGCCATCGGCCGGGCGACGTTGATCCTCGAGCACATGAGCCCGGGCCCCTCCCCGTTCGACGACGTCGAACGTCGGCTGGCCCGTACCGCCGCGTCGACGTTCGACGCGGCCGCCGAGGCCCTCGCCGGGGGTCCGCCGGCCGACCTCGTGCCCGCCCGCGACGCCCTGGTCGAGCACCGCGACGCCGTGGTGGCCGGTCTGCGCGGCGACGACCCGGCGGCGCGGCGCAGCATCGAGGACGGCGCGGTGCGGGCGACCCGGCTGCGCCTGGTGACCTCCCTCGCCGCCGTCGCCGCGGCCGACGCCTCCATCTGGGCCGGCCACCGGCCCCCCGACACCATCCAGCTCGACGTCGAGGTGGAGGTGCCCAAGAGCGGGACCGCGGCGTTCCTGGCCCGCGCCCGGAGGACGCTCGGCTTCCACCTGCGATGGCAGAGCACCCGGTTCCGCAACAGCCTCCGCGCCGCCGCCGCCCTCGCGCTCTCGTTGGCGGTGGCCCGAGCCGTCGACTTCGACCACGGCTTCTGGGTGGTCCTCGGCACCCTCATGGTGCTGCGTAGCGGCGTGAACGACACCGCCGTGACGGCGGTGCAAGCGTTGCGGGGCACGGTGATCGGCTTCGCCCTCGCCGCCCCGATCGCCTTCGCGGCGAACGGCCAGGACGGGCTGTTGTGGGTGCTCCTCCCGGCGGCCACCTTCCTCGCCGCCTGGGCACCCGGGGCCGTGGGCCTGGGCAGCGGCCAGGCGGCGTTCACGGTGTTCGTCGTCGTCCTGTTCAACCTCGCCGAGCCGTCGGGAGCCCAGACCGCCGTGCTGCGCCTCGAGACCGTCGCCACCGGGATCGCCGTCGCCGTGGTCGCGGGGTTCGTCTTCTGGCCACGCGGCCCCGAGGGCAGCCTGGCCCCCATGGCCGCCCGGCTCTACCGCGCCTCGGCCGCCACCGTGCGGGCGGTGAGCGCCGAGGTGCTCGGGCTCTCCGGGGGACCGGAGGGCCTGCGACGGGCGAGGACGGACCTGATCGCCACCCGCGAGGAGCTCGAGGAGACGCTGCAGGAGCTGACCAACGACCGCCGGGCGTCGGTCCTGCTCGCCGACCGGGTGGCGATGATGACGCCGCCGGCGCTCGTCATCTCCGGGGACTGGACCCGCCGGAACTTCGGTCTCGGCCCCACCGCGCCCGACGAGGGCCGGCGACCGCCCGTCGCGCTCGAGGCGCGGGCCTTCGAGACCGAGGCGGGGTTCACCGCCGTGGCCTCCTGGCTCGACGACGCGTCCGCACCGACCCGCCCGCTCCCCCGGCCCGAGGGCGAGCCCCCTCCGTCCGACGGCGTGGACCCCGAGGACTACCTGCGGATGATCTGGCTGTGGGCCTGGCTCAGCACGCTCGAGCGGTCGCTGGCCCACACCTCCGACGCCACCGTCGCCGCCGTCCGCAGCCTCCCGACGCAGTGGTGGCGCTGACCGTCGGCGGCGTGCGTCAGGTGTAGAAGGGGTTGTCGCCGGCGTTGTGGTCGGTCACATCCACGACCTCGGTGATCGCCGGGATCGCCTCGAGGATCGCCACCTGGATGCCTTCACGCAGCGTGGCGGCGCTCATTGCACAACCCTGGCAGCCGCCCCCCATCGTGAGGAAGGCCGTGGCGCCCTCCACGCCCACGAGCTCGGCGTAGCCGCCGTGGGAGGCCAGGCTCGGGTTGATGGACTCGTCGAGGAGCTGGCGGACCTGGTCGGGGACGTCGCCGGTGAGCACGATGTCCTTGCCGGCCAACGGGTTCGGTCGGTTGGGGTTCCGGATCACGAGGCCGGCCTGGCCCGGGTTGCGCGGCACGTCGAGGGTGGAGCCGGCCATGCGCTCGACGCTGTCGGCGGCCACCACGACGCTGAGGCCGCCCTGCACGGACAGGTCGTCCTCCGGGTCGGCGTCGGACACCGCCTCGAAGGCCAGGTCGTAGGTGTAGTCCGGCCCGGCGACGCCGGTGATCTCGACACGCAGGCAGAGGCTGCCCGGATCGTCCTCGCCGTTGCGGATCTCGAGCACCCGCTCCAGCGCCTCGGGGGTCACCGCCAGGACCACGGCGGGCCCGGCCTCGGCGTCAGCAGTGGTGTCGGCATCGATGCTCATCGCGGTGGCCCTTCGGGAGAAAACTCGGTCGTGTCCGTGGAAATGAGCGTACCGCGCTGGCCGAACCTCGCCACGGGCGTCACGACACGTACTGGCCCCGGGCGAACAGCGCGGCGAGCACCAGCGCCGAGCACCCCGAGTCGGCGAGGACACCCGCCCGGGCCGGCGGGGACCGTCGCCTGCCACCGCGGCGTGGCGACGTCGACGTCCACGGGCGGGGGCAGGGATCTGGTCGAAGCCGGACGCTCGGGCACGGTCGTCGGGGCGGGACGAGGCGACGGGGCGGGCCCTCGTTAGCCTCGCGGCGTGATCCTCGTGGACCTCGACGAGGTGACGATGAGCCGGCCGGGGCGGCCGCTGTTCTCCCGGCTCTCCCTCACCGTCGCCACCGGTGACCGTCTCGGCGTCGTCGGCCTGAACGGGTGCGGGAAGTCCACCCTGCTCTCCGTCATGACCGGCGAGGCCGACCCGGAGGCCGGTGTCGTGCGTCGCGGCCGGGGCGTCCGCGTCGCGGCGCTGGTCCAGCGTCCGGTGCTGCCACCGGGCCCGGTGCTCGCCGCGGTGGAGGAGGTCGCCGAGCAGGCGTGGGAGGCCGCCGCCGTCCTCGACCACCTCGGGATGACCCCGCTGGCCGGGGCCGACACCGCCGCGCTCTCCGGAGGGCAGGCCAAGCGGGTGGCCCTCGCCCGCACCCTGGTCGCCGAGAGCGACCTCTTGGTGCTCGACGAGCCGACCAACCACCTCGACATCGACGCCGTGGCATGGCTCGAGGAACGCCTCGCCGCCCACCGCGGCGGGCTCGTGCTCGTCACCCACGACCGCCACGTGCTCGATCGGGTGACCACCCAGGTCCTCGAGCTCGACCGGGGACGCGGCCACCTCCACGACGGCGGCTACGGCGCCTACCTCGAGGGTCGGGCCGAGCGGGAGGAGAAGGCCGCCTCGGACGAGTCGACCCGGCGGGTGCTCGCTCGCAAGGAGCTGGCCTGGCTGCGGCGGGGCGCCCCGGCGCGCACCCGCAAGCCCAAGGCGCGGATCGAGTCCGCCACCGCGATCGTGGAGGGTCGCGCCGAGGCCCCGGCCCGCGTCGGGATCCCCGACCTGCACCTGGGGACGCCCCGGCTCGGCGACAAGGTCGTCGAGCTCCACGACGCCGGCTTCGCCCACGACGCGCCGGCGCCGCTCTTCGCCGGCCTCGACCTGGCGCTGGACCCCCGGGAGCGGCTCGGCATCGTGGGCCCGAACGGTGTCGGCAAGTCCACCCTGCTCGACCTCGTCGCCGGCCGCCGCTCCCCCACCACGGGACGGGTGGTGCACGGACCGACGGTGCGGCTCGGGTACTACGACCAGAACGGCGTGGAGCTCGACCCGGGCCGACGCGTGCGCGACGCCCTGGTCGGAGAGCACCGGGTGCCCGACTGGCGTGACGCCGCGCTGCTCGAATCGTTCTGGTTCGACGCCGACGCCCAATGGGCCCCCGTCGGCCTGCTCTCCGGCGGGGAACGCCGACGTCTCCAACTCCTGATCGTGCTCGCCGCGCAGCCCAACGTCCTCCTGCTCGACGAGCCCACCAACGACCTCGACCTCGACACGCTGCGCGTCCTCGAGGAGTTCCTCGACGAATGGCCCGGCGCGCTCGTCGTGGTGTCCCACGACCGTGCGTTCCTCGAGCGGACCGTCACGGACGTGCTCGTCATGGACGGCGCCGGTACCCCCGCCCGCCGCCCGGGCGGTTACGCGGCGTGGGAGGAGGAGCGCCGGGCCCGGCGGGCGCCGGGTCGCGCCACGGCGGCGCCCCCGACCCCCCGGGCGGCCCCCACCCCCCGAACCGCCGACGCGCGGACGCCGACGGCTCCGACCCGGAGCGCGAGCACGCTGCGACGCCTCCTCAAGGACGCCGAGAAGGACGTGGGACGGCTGGCCCGTGAGCGGCACCGGATCGAGGGGGAGCTCGCCACGCGCGCCGGCACCGCCGGGCACGCCGAGCTGCGCGCCCTCGGCGACGAGCTGGCCGACGTGCGGGGCCGGCTCGAGGTCGCCGAGGAGCGCTGGCTGGCCGTCGCCGAGGAGGCCGAGGAGGCCGCGCGGCGTTCGTGACCGACGCGGGATCCCGGCACCGACGGCCACAAGTAGCGTGTCCGGACGTGATCGCCGTCGAGGAACCCGAGGTCGCCCTCGTCGACCTTCGGAAGACCCGACGGTCGAACCGGCTCGCCCACGTCCACTGGATCGACGCCCTCTACCGCGTCTACATCGTGGGCTTCCTGGGCGTCATCGCCGTCGCCCTCGGCGCCGACCAGCTCCCCGGCGAGTCGGTCACCCCCACCGACGCCGTCACGTTCGCCCGCGTCGCTCCCGCCTGGCTGGGCCTCGGCATCGCCGTCGCCGTCGCCGTCGGGATCCGATCCGGTTCGCGCGGCGGACCGCTCGTCCTCGAGGCCCCGGTGGTCGTCCACGAGCTCAACGCCCCGGTCGACCGCGCCGCCGTCCTCCGCGGCCCTGCGGTGAAGCAGCTCCGCTTCCTGGCCTTCAGCGGGGCGGTGGTGGGGGCCATCACCGGCGAGCTGGCCTCCCAGCGCCTGCCCGTGAACGTCGTGGCCGCGGTCGTCGCCTGCGCCGTGACCTTCGCCCTCGCCGGCGTGCTCGCCTCCGGAACAGCCATGGTGGTCTCCACCCGGCGGATCCGGTGGTGGCCGGCCAACGCCATCGCGGCCCTCGTCATCGGATGGTCGGCGCTCGACATCGTCCTCGAGATCCGGACCTCGCCGCTCACCTGGCTCGCCGCCGTGGCGTTCTGGCCGATCACGTTCACCGCCCTCGCGCTCGTGGGTGTCGCAGTGGCCGTCGCGATCCCGCTCCTCGGGGTGGCGAGGATCGGCAACCTCTCCACCGAGGCCGCGCTGCGGCGAGCCGGGCTGGTGGCGCAGCTCCGCTTCGCCGTCACCCTGCAGGACGTGCGCACGGTCGTGCTCCTGCGCCGGCAGCTCTCCCAGGAGAAGCCCCGCCTCCGGCCCTGGATCCGCATCCGACGGGCGGCGACGAAGAGCCGGGTGCCCCCCATCTGGAAGCGGGACTGGCAGAGCTACTTCCGCTTCCCGCTCGTCCGCCTCGTCCGCATGGTGTTCGTCGCCGGCATCGCCGGGCTGGCCCTCGGCGTCGCCTGGCGGGGCACGCCGGCGGCGATCATCGTCGCCGGGATCGCCCTCTTCGTCGCCGCCTACGACGCCGCCGAACCCGTCGCCCAGGAGGTGGACCACCCGACTCGCTGGGACAGCTACCCGGAGGATCCCGGACGCTTCCTGCTCAACCACCTCCCGGCCTCCTTCGTCGTGATGGTCGTGCTGTGCCTGGTCGCCGCAGCCACCGCCATGATCCTCGCCCCGGCCGAGGTCGTGCTGCGCCTCACGGGGGTCCTGGTCGTCCCGGTCGCCCTGGCTGCGGCCATCGCCGCCACGATCTCCACCGCCCAGGGCGCCCCCGACAGCGCCACGCTGTCGAACCTCGGCCCCGACGTCATGGGGTGGGTGATGCTGGCCCGTGTCATCATCCCCCCCGCCATCGTGGTCGTGTCCCTGCTACCGCTGCTCTCGGCGGGCTCCGACCCGGCCACCCTCGACCCCGCCCGCGTCGCCAACAACACCACCTGGGTGCTGTTCCTCGTGGCCGGGGCCTTCCTGTACCTGCGAACCCGGAAGCCGAAGCACCTGTGAGCTTTCTCGACATCAGGCCACCTCGGAACGACGACGTCGACGCCTCGCTGGCGCTGCACACCTTCGAGCTCGGCAAGGACTACGGCGACGGCATGGGCCTCACCGAGCTCGACCTGCGGGTCCCCTCCGGTGAGCTGGTGATGCTGGTCGGGCCCAACGGTGCCGGGAAGTCGACCTTCCTCGGACTGGCCTCGGGCATGCTCGAGCCGACCACCGGCGCGGCGTACGTGCACGGCGGAACGGCGGGGAGCGTCGAGGCCCGGGCCGCGTTGTCCTACCTCCCGGACAGCCCGGTGCTCTACGACGACCTCAGCCTCATGGAGCACATCGAGTTCGTCGCCCGTCTCCACCGCACCGTGGAGTGGGAGGACTACGCCGACGACCTCCTCGACATGTTCGGTCTCACCGAGCGCGCCGACGACCTGCCGTCCCGGTTCAGCCGTGGTCTCAAGCAGAAGACGGGCCTGATCCTGGGGCTCATACGGCCGTTCCGGCTCATGTTGATCGACGAGCCCTTCGTGGGCCTCGACACCCCGGGCCAGGAGACGCTCGTCGAGATCCTGAGCGACGTCGTCGAGCAGGGCGCCACGGTGATCTGCTCGACGCACCAACTCGACCTGGTGCCGGCGGCGACGCGGTGCGTGGGGCTACGCGACGGCGAGCTGGCCTACGACGGACCCGCCACAGCGGAGAAGATCCGAGAGCTCGTCGGCGGCTGAGGCGGTGGGGGCACGCGACGAGCCCTACATGCGGGGCATCCTCTCGGAACCGCTCGACCTCGACGGAGGCGCTCCCCGGGTGCGACGGGCGCCCCGCCGGGTCGAGGCGGTGCCCGGGCTGCGGGTGACCGTGCGCGCCGACCGACGCGACGGCGTGGTGGTCGCCTGCACGAAGCAGGTCGTCGTCCTGCGAGGCGACGACGGTCGGGATCGACCGGTGCGGCTGGTGGACGGCGCCTTCGCCGTCGCCGGCGACCGCGTCACGCTGGTCCCTCCGAGGGCCCGGCGCGACGAGCGTTCCCGCATCACGGCCTCGGGTTCGGTGGCCGTGCCCGGGGCGCCGGCGAGGACGGCCCGGGCCGGCCGCATCCTTGTCGAGGGCCGCCACGACGCCGAGCTCGTCGAGAAGGTCTGGGGCGACGACCTGCGCCTCGAAGGCGTCGTCGTCGAGGTGCTCGCCGGGGCCGATCACCTCGACGAGGTCGTGCGGGGCTTCGGTCCGGGGCCGGGGCGGCGACTCGGGGTCCTGCTCGACCACCTCGTGGCCGACTCGAAGGAGAGCCGCCTCGCCGAGGGCATCGACCACCCCGACGTCCTGATCACCGGCCACCCGTTCGTCGACGTGTGGGCGGCCGTCAAGCCCTCCGTGGTCGGCATCGACGCCTGGCCCGAGGTGGCGAAGGGTCGGCCCTGGAAGGAGGGGGTGTGCGCGTCGCTCGGCGTCGACGATCCCCGAGCGTTCTGGGCCCGGGTGCTCGGGTCGGTGACGAGCTACGCCGACCTCCACGCCTCCCTCGTCGGCGCCGTCGAGCGTCTGATCGACTTCGTCACCGAGCCCGGCTGACCGGGGTGCGGCCGGGGCTGCGCCACCTCACGCGGATGCGGCCGCCGCGACGCGCAGGGCCCGGAGGAGCACGTCGGGGTCGCCGAGACGGTGACGGAGGAGGCGCTCGAGGCCACCGATCGGGACGAGGTTCTGCGGCGCACGCGGGTCCTTCTGGGGCACGGAGGCGAAACGGGGAAGGGTGGCGCTGACCCGATCGGCGAGGGCGACGGCCTCGGCGACGGACGTGTCGGCCACCGCCTCGAGGCGGACGATCCCCGCCCACCCGTGGTGCACCTCACCGGGGAGGCGCAGATACCACGACCAGCGCGGCCACGGTGCGCCGAGCAGCAGCAGCGGGGTGCGCTCGCCGGGAGCGAGGGCGGCGACCACCTCGCGGACGAGCGCCGGACCGTAGGTGGCGTGGTGGGTCTTGACGTAGCCGACGAAGCCCGGGGCGTGCAGTCCTCCGCGCAACGGGCCATCGGCGACCACGACGTCGACGTCGTCGGCCCACCTTGCCACCTCCGCCTCGAGGTCGCCCATGGCCCGCTGGAGCCGCAACGAGACGACGTCGGGCTCGTCCGACGTGGTGGGGAACGGATCGAAGCGACCGTGGCGGGTCGTGAGGGCCTCGGCGCCCTCGACGGGCACGAACAGCGCCCGCCGCACCTCGGCGACCACGACCTCGGCGGTCGCCGCGCAGCGCACCACGCCGGCGGCGAACGACGCGCAGATCCCACGATGCACGTCGCCGGCGTCAGAGGTGACGATCACGTTGGCGTCGATTCGGCGGACCCCGTCGACGAACGCCACGGCGTCGAACGGGGCGGTGGCCCGGGGGCGACGCGGGGCCCACTCCCCGACCGCAGCCTCGGCCCAGGGATCGACGGCCGTCGAACCCTCGACGAGGCCCATGGCCCCGGTCGGGCTGCCGTAGTCGGGCGCCCACGACTCGACGGCGAAGCGCACGCCCGGCCCTACCGGTCGATCCGCTCGACCACGGCCCCGGTGGGGGTCTTGGTGACCGAGTAGCGGACGGGCAGGCGCTCGGCGAGCTCGGCGACATGGGTCACGATCCCCACCGTCCGCCCCTGGGCCCCCAGGTCCTCGAGCGCCCCGGCGACGGTGTCGAGGGTGTCGGCGTCGAGGGTGCCGAAGCCCTCGTCGAGGAACATCGACTCGAGTCGGGTGGCGCCGCCCGCGCCGAGGTGGGCGACCTCGTCGGCGAGGGCCAGCGCGAGGGCGAGCGACGCGAGGAAGGTCTCCCCCCCGGAGAGCGTGCGCGCCGAGCGCACCGCGTCGGCGTTGGCGTGGTCGATCACGCAGAAGTTCGACGTCCGCGGCTCGAGGGTGAGCGAGTAGGTGCCGCTGGACAGCGAGTGCAGGACACCGGTGGCACCGGCCACGAGGTGGCGCAGCGCCGCGTCGAGCACCCACTTCTCGAACCCGGTGGCGGACAGGTGCCGGGCCAGCTCCCGGGCCACCTGCTGGTCGCGGACGTACCCCGCATGGGCCTCCTCCAACGCGACGAGGGTCGCCGCCGCCGCCCGGCGGCGGTCGCGCTCGGCGGCGAGGCCGGCCCGGTGGTCGACCAACGCGTCGCGGGCGACCCGCTCGCCGAGCTCGACCCCGACGTCACGGCAGGCGTCGACGACGGCGTCGTGGAGCGCCGCAGCTTCCGCGGCCGCGCCGGCGGCGGCCGCGTCGGCGAGCTCGGCTCGCTGGCGGCGGGCCGGTTGCTCGCGGTCCGCCCAGGCGACGAGCGCGTCCCAGTCGGCGGCGAGGTCGGCCCGGCCGGGCGACGGCGGGCCCAACCCCGCCACGGTGTCGCGGGCCAGGTCGAACGCGGCGCGGGCGTGCTGCTCGGCTTCGACGGCCGTCCGCTCGGCGAGCTCGGCGGCGCGACGGCGGGCGCGACCGTCCTTCACGGACTGCTTGGCCACCCCGACCGCGGCGGTGGCGGCGGCGACCTCGGCTCTCACGGTCTCGACCGCCTCGAGCGACGGCAGCTCCTCGAGCGCCCCGCTCAGCCGGGCGATGCTCTCGTCGACCTCGGCGAGCTTCGCGCGGAGCCGGTCGAGCTCGGCGGCGGTGGCGGCCAGCTCCCGGTGCCGGTCGTCCCGGACCGACCGGGCTTCGTCGAGGTGCACCCGTGCCTCGATCAACGCCTCGGCGTCCGGATGGGCGGGGAGCTCGTCGACCGGCGCGCCGCAGACGGGACACGGGTCACCGGGGTGGAGCCCGGCACCGACCTCGGCCACGAGCGACGCCCGCTGGGCCGCGTCCCTCGTCTCCTCGGCCGCCCGGAAGGCGGCATCGGCCTGCTCGACCGCCGCCCGCGCCCCCTCGACCGCCTCGGACGTCTCCGCGACCAGGATCTCGCCGCGCGAGCGGCGCTGACGCTGCTGGGCGAGGTCGGCGTGGGCGGTCGCCGCGGCGTCGAGGCGATCGAGGGAGGGCAGCGCCGCACAGGCCGTCTCCGCCGCCTCGAGCGCCGCGGCCGCGGCGTCCTCGGCGTCGCCGGCGGCGAGGAGCTCGGCCCGGGCGGCGCCGACGGCATCGCTGGTGGCACCGACGCCCTCGGGGCGCACGACCGCGGCCAGCCGCTCGGCGTCGGCGCGGGCCGTGACACCGACGGCCGTCTCGGCCTGGACCACCCGACGCAGCTCGTCGAGGCGGGCCTGGTCGACGTCGATCCTCTCGATCAGCTCGTCGAGCACGGAGATCCTGGCCTCGACCTCGACCAGCGCGTCGGGGTCGGCGAGGTCGCGGGCAGCGGCGACGCGGTGCTCGACCTCGGCACGGGAACCGTCGGCCGCCGCCTCACGGATCCGGGCCAGGCTCCGCATCCGCTCGTAGAGGCCGAGGTCGAGCAGCTCGACCAGCAGCTTCTGGCGCTCCTTGGGCTTGGCGTGGAGGAACTGGGCGAAGTCGCCCTGGGGAAGCACGACGCACGTGGTGAAGTGCTCGAAGGTGAGCCCGAGCAGGCGGGTGACCGCCTCCGTGAGCTCGTCGGCGGTCCCGGCGAGCACCTCGTCGCCGTCCGGCAGCCGGCGGACGAGGCGCGCTTCCTTGGTGGTGGCGCCGTTGGCGGTGGCCCGCACGACCCGCACGGCCGAGTAGTGCGCCTCGCCCACGGAGAAGTGCAGCGCCACCCGCGCCTCGAGCCGACCCTGGCTGATGACCGGGGCCACGAGGCGCCGATCGCCGTAGCGGGGCACGACGCCGTAGAGCGCGAAGCAGACGGCGTCGATGACGCTCGACTTGCCTGCGCCGGTGGGGCCCGAGAGCGCGAAGAGGTCGGCGCCGGTGAAGTCGATCTCGACCGGCTCGCGGAACGCCGTGAAACCGTGGAGCTCGAGTCGCTCAGGGCGCATCGGCGTCACCGGCCTCGGCCTGGACCGCTTCGTCGTGCAACTCGTCGAAGAGCGCCACCAGCCGCTCGTCGTCGATCTCTCGATCACGCAGATAGCCGGCGAACTGGTCGCGCGGTTCGAGACGGTCGGTTGGGGTGTCGGCGGCGGGGTCGAAGGGGCGCTCCGGGGCGTCCACCCGTATGTCGACGGCATCGGGGAAGAGCTCACGGACCTCGTCGGCGAGGCCCACCCGCGTCCGCTCGTGGACCACGACCCGCACGTACGCGTCGTCGCCGGGCCGCACCTGCTCGCCGAGCTGGCCGAGGGTGCCCGCGACGGTGCGGAAGGCGCGGCCTCCCGAGAGCTCGACCGGTTCGACCTTCGCCGGGGTGCGGGGCAGGGCCTCCACCAGCAGCGCACCCTTCACGTCGTGCTGCTCGCCGAAGTCGAGGGCCAGGGGCGAGCCGGGGTACCAGATGGGGCAGGGACCGGCGATGCGCTGACCCCTGTGCAGGTGGCCGAGGGCCACGTAGTGGGCCGAGCCCGGGAACGCCGTGGCCGGCACGGCGTACTCGAACACGGTGTGGGCGCCGCGTTCGCCGCCCCCCATCACCCCGCCGACGACCATGGCGTGCGCCACCACGATGTTGACGGTGTGGTCCTCGAAGCCCGTGGCCAGGACGGCGACGATCCGGGCGAGTCGGTCGGCGTACTGCATCGAGTGCTGGTCGGCCCCTGCACCCATGAGCTCGTCGACCCCGATCACGTGGCGCTGCGACACGAACGGCACGAGGGCCAGGCGCACCGGCACCCCGCCGGCCTCGAGCGCCACGACCCCGCCGGCGGCGGGCGGGACCACGGCGGTGCGGACGTGGACGGCCGCCTGCTCGAGGAGCGGGGCCACGGCGGCCAGGCGGCGGGGGTTGTCGTGGTTGCCGGAGACCACCACGACGGGGCGACCGCCACGGCCGAGGTCGAGGAGGGTGCGGTACACGATGCGCTCGGCGTCGGGGGTGGGAGCGGCGGTGTCGAACAGGTCGCCGACGACCAGCACGAGGTCGACCGCCTCCTCGTCGGCGACGCGCACCAGGTCGGCCAGGACCGCCTCGTGCTCGGGGATCCGTGAGCGACCCCGCACCGTCCGACCCACGTGCCAGTCGGCGGTGTGCAGGAGCCTCACCGTGCCCTCACGACGGCAGCCCGGCGAACGGGTCCTCCGGCTGGTCGCCCGCCGCCGGGTTGGCGCCCGCCTCGCTGGCCCGCGTGGCCCACGCCGGAAAGGGGAACTGCACCATGAGCGGGACGGGGAGCTCGGGCTGGGCGACGATCATCGTGCCGGGCTTGATGATGGTGGCCCGTTGGCGCTGGGCCGGCGGGAGGAAGCCGTACTCCCCCCGGGCCGCTTCGGCGGGGTCGAGCCGGCCCACCACCCGCACCGCCGAGTTGGCCACGATGCGGCGCTCGACCTCGCTGGCCGTCTGCTGCGCGCCGATGAGCACGATGCCGAGGGAGCGACCGCGCTCCGCGACGTCGAGGAGGATCTCCTTGATGGGGCTCCAGCCCTCGCGGGGGGCGTACTTGTTGAGCTCGTCGAGGACGACGAACTGGAGCGGCCTCGCCACCCCGCTGCGCTCCTTGGCGAGGAACTGCTTGCGCAGCGTGACCCCGACGACGAAGCGCTTGGCCCGGTCGTTGAGGTTGTGGAGGTCGACCACGGTGACCTGGGCGTCGTCGCGGATGCGGTGCCGGACCGGGTCGGGCACGTCGCCCCGGACGAGGTGGTCGACGTGACGGACCGATCCGGCGAGACGGCGGATGAAGGCGTTGACCGTCCCCTGCCCGACCGCACGTCCGGCCCAGCGCTCCCGCTCGTGGTCGTCGTCGCCGTCGATCTTGTCGTGGATCACCTCGACGAGCTCGCGGAAGGTGCGGACCGTGCGACCGTCGACGCTGACGGCGCCCTCGCCGCTGGGGCGGGCATCGGCGGCGAGGCGGGCGGTGACGTTGTGGACGACCAGCGTGTACTGGGCGCGGTCGTCCTCGGTGTCGGCGAAGAGGAACGGCAACAGCTCCTCGGCGCAGAACTCCTCGAGCGTCCAGAAGAACGAGGTGACGCCCAGGGTGCGGCTGGCCACGTCCGGGGCGGCGTCCGGGGCGCCCCGGCGGGGAGGGGCGAAGACGGCCACGCTCGGGAAGGCGCCGGGGCTCAGCCCGACGGCGCGGTAGCGGGCGGCCTGGTCGTCGGAGAGCCGCGTGTTCGGGTGGTCGAGGAAGAGGAGGTCCTCGCCCTTGACGTTGAAGACCAACGCCTTGGTGTTGACGGCCTCGGCCCCCAGCACTCCCGAGGTGAACAGGCCGTAGAGCAGGAACGTGGCGTAGGTGGTCTTGGTGGCCACGCCGGACACCCCGCTGATGTTGACGTGGGCGCCCCGGGTGCCGTCGAGGAACTCGAGGTTCAGGTACATCGGCTCGTCGTCGCGAGACAGCCCCGCGGGCAGCAGGTGCTCCATGCCGTCGAAGAAGAGGGCGTGGTCGCGGGCCGCGCCGGTGGCCCGGTGGACCGGCGCGCCGGGGAGCGGGGGCACGAAGATCTCGGGCTCGAAGCGGGTGGCCTGGACCATCGCCGCCTCGCTCACCTCGGCGGGCAGCACCCCGTCGGCCACCAGGAACACGTCGGAGTCGAACCGGGCCCCCTCGTGGCGGGCCCGGACCTGACCGACCACCCCCGAGATCCGGACGGTCCGGCCGTCGGGGAGGGGCCGCTCGCAGGTGACGACGTCGTCGAGCTGGAGGAACGCGCCCTCCCCGACCGCCGCCCAGAACTCGAGGGGTGTGGCGTCCTCGGTGCCGATGACCCGGCCCTCGGGTCGCGATGGGTCTGCCGCGTCGTCCACGGCGCCCACCCTAGGCAGCGGCTGCGACAGGGCTCCGGACCCACCCGCCGGCGCGACGGTCCGCTCCGGCGACGCCGTCGCGCCGGTACGGTGACCGGCCATGGGTCGCTTGAAGAACAGCTGGGACCTCACCAAGCAGAGCGCGTCGGTGCTGCGCAAGGACAAGGAGCTGGCCGTCATCCCGGTCGTGTCGGCCGCCGCCTGCGCCGCCATCGCCCTCCTCTTCGGGGGCGCGGTCTACACGACGCTCACCATCGTCTCGGATCCCGCCCCCGGGCAGGACGGCGTCCAGGCCTCCCCCGTGAGCTACGCCGTCGGGCTGGTCGGGCTGTTCTTCATCGGGATCGTCGCCCAGTTCTTCACCGCCGTGCTCATCGCGGGCGCCAACGAGCGCCTCGCCGGGGGGAGCCCCACCCTGTCGAGCGCCGCCGCGAAGGCCTGGGAGCACTTCACCCCGGTGGTGGCGTGGGCGGCCATCAACGTCACCGTCGGCCTCGTCCTGTCGGCGATCGCCGACCGTACCGGTCCGCTCGGGGACGTGGTCCTGCGCCTCGTCGGCGCCGCCTGGAACGTGGTGACGTGGCTCGCGCTCCCCGCCATCGTCATCGAGGGGACGGGGCCCGTCGAGGGGATCAAGCGGTCGGTGCACCTGCTCAAGACCACCTGGGGGGAGAACCTCATCGCCCAGGGCGGCCTCGGCATCATCACCTTCCTGGTCACCCTCGTCGGCGTCGTCGTCCTGGGCGCGCTGAGCGCCGTCGTGCCGATCGTGGGCATCCCGCTCCTCGTCGTCTACATCGGGGTCACCAGCGCCGTGCTCTCGGCGCTCGGCGGCATCTACCGCGCCGCCCTCTACCGCTACGCCGTCGGGCTGCCCAACGGCGAGGCATTCTCCGACGCCACCCTCGCCGGCGCCTTCCGGGCCCGCTGAGCGCCGGCGCCGAGCGGTCCACGGCGGGCCGGCGTCCCGGCCCTGCCATGCTGGGTCGATGACCGACACCGTGACCTCCACCCTCGACGGCCAGGTCGCCGTCGTCACCGTCGACGACGGCAAGGCCAACGCGCTCAGCCACGACGTCATCGCCGCCGTCCACGACGCCCTCGGGGAGGCCCGCACCACCGCCGGAGCCGTCGCCCTGGTGGGGCGCCCGGGCCGCTTCTCCGCCGGGTTCGACCTCACCGTGATGCGCGGTCCGGTCGACGGTGCCCGTGACCTGCTGAAGGCCGGCGCCGAGCTGGCCATCGAGATCTACGAGTACCCCCTGCCCGTGGTCATCGGGGCCACCGGTCACTCCCTGGCCATGGGCGCCATCCTCCTCCTCGCCGCCGACACCCGCATCGGCGCCGAGGGCGACTTCAAGATCGGCATGCCCGAGGTGGCCATCGGCATGCCCCTCCCCCGCTTCGCCGTCGAACTGGCCCGCGACCGCCTGTCCCGCCGCTGGTTCACCTCGGCCTCGGCCCACGCCGAGGTGTTCGACCCGGCCGGCGCGGTGGCGGCGGGCTACCTCGATCGACTGGTCCCGGCCGACGACGTGATCGCCGCGACCACCGAGCACGCGGCCCACCTGGCGTCGACCCTGCGGCGGGGCGCCTTCGTGGCCACGCGAGCCAACGCACGGGGCGAGCTCGCCGCCCGCCTCCGTCACGATCTCGCCACCGACGTGGCCGAGTTCGTGGTGGAGCTCCCGTCGGACTGAGCTCCGAAGCGGCCCCTCGGCGCCGGAGGGGGATCCCGACCGTCAGGGGGCCATTCGGCCCAATTGACCGACGCAGGCAGTTTTCGCTGTGGCCGTCGACGATCGGCGCCGATCACTCCAGTGGTCGGGTCGCGCCGTCGGCGCGGGCGCGGCCGGAGCGACGATGGCGACGAACAACGCGGAGGACGTGGAGTGGCATCCCGGCGGGGGGGACCGCCCCGCGCCCTCGCGACTCTCCGCGCTGGTCGACAACTCGGCGGCGCTCATCAGCCTGAAGGACCCGTTCGGTCGCTACCAGTTCGTCAACCGCGCCTTCGCCGACCTGCTGGGTGTCGAGGCCGAGCGGCTCGTGGGCACCAACGACTTCGACCACTGGCCCGACGCCGCCCCCACCCTGCGGGGCAACGACCAACGGGTGCTCACCGCCCGGGAGGCCGCTCAGTTCGAGGAGGTCGTCGACCTCGCCGACGGACCCCGCACATGGCTGGCGCAGAAGTTCCCGGTCCTCGATCCCGACGGCGTGCCGACCGCGGTGGGCAGCGTCGCCACCGACATCACCGAGCTCACGAGGGCCAACGCCACCCTCGCGGCGCGCGAGCGGGTGCTGTCCACCGTGATCGGGGCCTCTCCCGACGTCATCACGATCGCCGAGCTCGACGGCACGATCCGCAGCACCAGCGTGGCCTTCGAACGGGTCTTCGGCCACCCGACCCGGGCGATCGTCGACCAGTGCCTCTTCGACATCGTCCACCCCCGGGACGTCGGTGCGTTGCGCCACGGCTTCGGGGCGCTCGTCGACGCCAGCGACCGGCGGTCGACGTTGCGTTTCCGGGTCCGACGCCCCGACGGGCGGTGGGTGACGATCGAGGCGCACGCCCAACTGATGCTCGACGAGCACGGCGCCCACGACGGCGTGGTGATGGTGAGCCGTGACGTCTCCGATCGCATCGCCCTCGAGGCCGAGCTGCGGTCGGCGAAGGAGGAGGCCGAGCGGGCGAGCCTCGCCAAGAGCGAGTTCCTCTCGCGGATGAGCCACGAGCTGCGCACCCCGCTCAATGCCATCCTGGGCTTCGCGCAGCTCCTCGAGGTCGAGGGCCTCGACGCCCCGCTCACCGGCCACGTCGACCAGATCCTGCGGGCCGGCGACCACCTGCTGCGACTGATCAACGAGGTGCTCGACGTCGGCCGGGTGGAGTCACCCCACCTCTCCCTCCACCCCGAGCTCGTCGACGCCGTCGAGGTGCTCGCCGGCGCGGTGGGACTGGTGGGCCCGCTGGCCGACCGGGCCCGGGTCGACCTGGTCGGCCCTCCGCCGCACCCGGGAGGCGTCGTCGTCCATGCCGACCGGCAGCGGCTGACCCAGGTCCTGTTGAACCTCGTGTCCAACGCCATCAAGTACAACCACCCGGGTGGGCGGGTCGAGGTCGGCGTCGATGCCGCACCACCCGACGAGGGACCCTTCACCCGCATCTGGGTGACCGACACCGGGCCGGGGCTCAGCCCCGACCAGGTGGCGCGCCTCTTCGTCCCGTTCGACCGCCTCGGCCTCGAGCACGCCGGCATCGAGGGCACGGGCGTGGGCCTGTCGCTGTCACGGAGCCTGGCCGAACGGATGGGCGGGGCGCTCGGCGTGCGCTCCACTCCCGGCGGGGGCTCCACGTTCTGGATCGACCTCCCGACGACCGGCGCCGGTGTGACCGCGCCCGATCGCCAGGAGGTGACGGCATGACCGTCCCGGCTCCCGTGACCGGTGCCGCCCGACCGGGCAGCCAGGTCCGGATCCTCATCGTCGACGACGAGCCGACGAACCTGACGGTGCTGCGCCACATGCTCGAGAAGGCCGGCTACGCCAACCTCCTGACGATCGACGACCCGACGGTCGCCGTCGAACGGTTCTGCAGCTTCGAACCGGACCTCGTGCTGCTCGACCTGCACATGCCCGGTCTCGACGGCTTCGGCGTCATGAGCCGCCTCGCCCCCCTGATCCCCCCCAACGGCTTCATCCCCATCGTGGTGCTGACGGCCGACATCACCGACGCCACCCGGGAGCGGGCGCTCGCCCTCGGGGCCCACGACTTCCTCACCAAGCCCTTCCGCTACACCGAGCTGCTGCTCCGCCTCGCCAACCTCCTCGAGACCCGCGCCCTCACGCTCCAGCTCCAACGCGACAACGCCCTGCTGGAGGCCCGCGTCGCCGCGCAGGCGTCCCACGACCGGGCCGACGACGAACGACGTCGTTCGGCCAGCCTCCGGATCCAGGCCCTGCTGGACGCCGACGAGGCCGGCACGGCCACGCCGGCCGGGCACCAGCTGACGATGGTGTACCAACCGGTCGTCGACCTCGAGGACGGGCGCATCCAGGGGGCCGAGGCGTTGGCCCGCTTCGGCGTCGACGCCGACGTCAGCCCGGCCACCTGGTTCGCCGACGCCGCGGCGGTCGGCCTCGGGACCCACCTGGAGCTGGCGGCCATCCGACGCGCCGTCGCCGGGCTCCACATGCTCCCCCCCGACACCTTCCTGTCGGTGAACGCCTCGGCGGCGACCATCACCTCGCCGGCGCTCGGCCCGGCCCTCGCCGGCGTGCCGACCGACCGTCTCGTCGTCGAGCTCACCGAGCACGATTTCGGCATCGACCCGCGAACCCTTCTCGAGCCGGTGCAGCGCCTCCGCGCCCTGGGGAGTCGCCTCGCCATCGACGACGCCGGCGCCGGCGCGACCAACCTCCAACAGATCCTCGACCTCGCCCCGGACGTCATCAAGCTCGACCGACGCTTCCTCGAGGGCCTGGCCGACGACGCCGTGAGCCGTGCGCTGGCCACCGCATTGGTGAGCTTCGCCGCCGAGACAGGGGCGACCCTCGTCGCCGAGGGCCTGGCGACGATCGCCGACGTCGACGCGGTGCGGGCCATCGGCATCCGCCTCGGCCAGGGTCACGTCCTGGGCGAGCCCACCACCCTGCCGTTCGACCCGGCCGCACCCGGCGCCCTCGTCCACCGGTCCCACGCCTGAACCCACCCGGACCACTCGGCCGGGTCCGCCCACCCGGTAGCGTCGAGACATGGTCGGGGTGGTGCGAAGGGTGCACGAGCTGGACGGGACCCGACCCGACCCCCTCGACCCGGTGGTGGCCCTCACCTTCGACGACGGACCGGGGCCGTCCACCGCCCCGGTGCTCGACGCCCTCGCCGCCACCGGGACCCCCGCGACCTTCTTCGTGCTCGGGGCGAACGCCGACGCCGATCCGACGATGGTGGCCAGGACCGCCGCCGACGGCCACACGATCGGGACCCACACGTGGAGCCACTCACGGCCCGACGAGCTCGGCGACGAAGGCATCGTCGCGGAGACCCTCCGAGCCAACGCGCTGGTCGAGGAGTTGACCGGTCGACCCGTGCGCCTCATGCGCCCCCCCTACCGCACCTCCTACGCACCGCAGTGCGCCGCCGCCTTGGCGCCGTTCGGCCTCACCACCGTCATCTGGAGCGTCGACCCGCGCGACTGGGACCACGACGACCCCGACGACATCGTCGAGGGGGTGCTCACCCACCTCCACCCCGGGGCGATCGTGGTGCTGCACGACGGCGGCCGGGAACGCCCCGCCACGGTGGCTGCCCTGCCGGGCGTGGTGGCGGGCGCCACTGCGCTCGGGTACCGGTTCGTGGCGCTCTGAGGGCCCGGGCGATCAGCCCGGCCCGGACCAGCGCCCGGCGAGGCGTTGCCGCTCGAGCTCCGCGGTGAGGTCGCCGGCCGCCGCGAGGTCCGCGTCGAAGCGCTCGCGGGCCCGCCGGTACAGGACGAGGTCGAGGGCGTTGCGGTCGCGGATCATCGCCACCACGGACTCGGGCAGCTCGTCGCGGGGTGCCGCACCGCTCCTGTTCTCCCGCCGGTACGCCGGGTAGCCCCATCCGAGGGCGCGGCGGAAGAGCAGGAGCGACTCGTCGAACCGATCCTGCAGACCCACCAGGACATCCGGTCGCCCGACGGCGTCGAGGGCCCGCTCGAGCGTGGCCTCGTCGGCGGGGCGCCCCGGATCGAGCACGTCGCCGCCGAGCAGCCTCGCCTGACCGTTGTTGATCAGGGGAGCCCACGGCGAGGCCATCACGTAGTCCTCCAGGGACCGCACCCCCTCGAGGGCCCGCGTCCGCTTCGCCAGGTGCGGCCGGGCCCTGAGGAACTCGTAGTGCGACACGATGCGCTCGACGGGGTCTCGCAGCATCGTCAGGTAGACGTTGCGGCCCGGGAGGTACCGGTCGATCCCGATCGCCATGTGACCGGCCACCGCGGCGATGGCGGCCCGATCGGCGGCGTCGGACTCGACCACCTCGGCGATCGACGTCCCGTCCTCGTCGTAGACCCGCACCACCGTCCGGGGGGCGATCTCGCGCTCCAGGATCCTGAGCAGGGTGGTGCCGGCCGTCTTCGGCAGGTGGAGGAAGATCGGGCGGGCCTCGGACCACGGGGCCACCGACCCGGAGCGCACCCGCAGCGGGGCCAGGAGCGCGGACCGGGATCCACCGGTGACGTCGCCGGAGGCACGACCCGTCCGGGTCGTCGGCCTGCGCTGCTCCGCCCGGCCACCCAGCCAGGCCGCGGCGATGCCGAGCCGGACGAGGGGCCGGGCCCGCCGGTACTCCTCCCGCAGCTCGCCGCCCCACCGGTCGACGTTGGCGTCGATGCGGGCCAGGCGACGGGACCGATAGCCAGCGAAGTAGGCGCGGACCCGCTGCTCCTCGGCCGGACCTGGTTCGAGGCCCCGGAGGAACTGGGTCTGGGCACGGCCCCGGGCGAAGTGGCGTCGGGCCAGCTGCCACGGCCACCGGGACCGGTTGTGGTGCACGAGGGGGACGTCGGCGGCGCGGTAGGCCGAGGCGCCGCTCCGGAAGAGCCGTTCGTTGACCCAGGTGTCCTCGCCGGCCCGGATGTCCTCCGGGAACCCGCCGATGGCGACCAGCCGGTGGCGCTCGTAGGAGCAGTGCGCGGGCGGTGCGGACAGCGGTTGGGAGGGTCGGCCGGGGAGCACGGTGGAGTGGTCGAGGAAGTACGCCGCCCACCCGGCACGACTGTCCGTGCCGTTGCGGGTCGTACCGGTGACCATGGACCACCCGTCGTCATGGGCCCGCACCCGCGCCGCGAGGCTGCCCGGGGGGAGCTCGACATGTGATCCGGGGAACGACACGTAGTGGCCGCGGGCCAGCCGGAGGCCGGCGTTGCGCGCTTCCCCGGGCAGCGCCGGGTGGTCGAGCTCGAGGACCGTCACGCCGGGGAAGCGGTCGCGCACGATCGATGCCGTGCGGTCCGTCCCGCTCGTGACGACGATCACCTCGAACGGCTCGTGGCAGTCCTGGGCGACGACCGAGCGGACCGTGCGCTCGATGCGGTCCTCGTCGTCACGGCTGATGACGACGGCGCTGAGCGCCGGCGCCTCCGGGTCATACGCCTCGATCGCGGCGTCGGCGTCAGGTCCGGAGGCCCGTTCGGTGGCGGGGAGGACGACGGGGAGGTCGGTGGGGCGCGGGGCGAAGACCCGGAGCTCGCCGGGCTCGTCGAGCAGGTGGTCGTAGCCCGCCTGGAACTCGGTGTCCCGATCGGCCTCCCGGTACTTGGCGTGGCGGGCCCGGCGTCGGGGCCCGTCGAGGCCGGCGAGGTGCTGGATGCGCAGCGTCGTCCGCACCCACCGATCACGGGGGATGGAGGTCGGGACCGGCACGAAGTGCAACCGTTCGGCCGGCAGTTCGAGCCCCGGAGCGAACGCGAAGAGCCGGTAGACCCAGAGGCCGTCACGGTCGTAGTGGTCGAGGCCCCCGATCATGCGCAGGCAGCGCATCCCGTAGGCCAGGCCGGGCAGCGCGTCGGCGTCGAGGAAGTCGCGCAGTGCGGCGGCGTCGTCGGGAGAGATCCGCTCGTCGGCGTCGAGGAAGAGCACCCAGTCCGGGTCCACGTCGGCTGCAGCGTCGAGCAGGCGCGCCCGGTTCTCCCGGTCGTCCCATCCCTCGTAGGTCTCGCGACGCGGGTTGCGCAGCACCACCTCCACGAGCGGGTGAGCGGCGAGGAGGGCACCGGTGGCGTCGGTGCTGCCGTCGTCGAGCGCCACCACGGCGTCGGCGAAGCGCTCCACGCTCTCGAACCACCCCGGCAGGTCCTCGGCGGCGTTGC